>JAGQWV010000851.1 GCA_020437045.1 Saprospiraceae bacterium
AGTCGCATGGGTCTCGCGAAATGCCCGTTTGGGGAGAGGTTTATGATTCATTGGGAATGGATAAAGATGAGATCAGGGGTCGTAAAGGTGAATTGGTTGCTTACTTAATGAGTATTCAAAAATAGGTGAGACACTCCATCAGTGACTTCGGCTGAGCAATAGCGCCATTAAATCGAATATCCTTTGCTTTCGCTCATCGGAAACATCGATTTCATTAAGCGCATCAATAGCTTGATTGGTATAATCGGTCTGCTTTTTCTGACAATGACCCTCGATATCTAATGACTGGTATATTTCCAGTACCCGTCTGACCTTATCGGAAGCATTAGCAACTGATTGCTTTGTCCAGTTTATAAGTTCCTGCTGGAGCCTCTGTCCTCCCAAATTATAAGCTGTAATCCAAAGGAAAGTTTTTTTGTTTTGTATGATATCACCTCCACGCTGTTTGCCGGTAAGCTGCGTATTACCAAAAGCATCCAGATAATCGTCATGTATTTGAAAAGCCATCCCTGCTGCAACACCACATTGATTCAGTAACTCAACGGTTTTTCTATCTGCTCCAGCGACCAATCCTCCCATAGCAAGTGAAAGACCGAGTAACACTGCCGTCTTGTATTGAATCATTTCCAAATACTCTGGAATGGCCACCCATTCCTTTTTTTCGAAATTCATATCGAGTTGCTGTCCACGACAGATGTCCAGTGCGGTGGTAGAAAACATGTCCATGGCCAGCGATATCTGGTTTTGATCAAGACCTTTCAATAAATACTGATAAGACATGATCAGCATCGCATCGCCTGATAAGATCGCCGAATTAGTTCCGTACTGCTCATGTACCGTCACAGCACCCCTCCTGGTAGGAGCCTGATCCATTATATCGTCATGCACTAAGGTAAAGTTGTGAAATACCTCAATCGCCAACGCCTGGGGCATGGCCCGTCGGAAATCTACTTTAAAAAGCTGATAGGCAAGTAAGCAAAGAATAGGGCGTATCCTTTTACCCCCCAACGACATTATATAGCTTATGGGAGAAAAAAGGGCTGGTGGATTATTACTCTCAATGTTTACATCTTTCCAATAGGTCTCAAAAGCATTCTGATATTGCGTCAGGTCCTTAAATTCCATACACTAAACATAGTAAAGTCCGTGCAGCTTTAATCAGAAAAGTAAACAAAGATCCCTTTATTGAAAGTCAAGAAGGATTTTCTGCCCCACCTGAATTTTAAAACTATCAGAAATCCCGTTAACCCGGCAAATCTCTTCAACGGTAGTCTGATGTTTTCTAGCCAGGCTATAAAGTGTATCACCATACTTGATGGTATAGGACCCCCCCTCCTTCCGTTTCTGAGGTTGAGCAATTTCAGCGACGGCAACCACAGTTTCTACCATTTCCTCTTTCTCAATTTTATCAACACCTTCGTCTGGTTTTGATTCCGTGTTGGCTACACTAGTTTGAATGGGGACGGGTTCGGTGTTATTAAGTTGACGAGCTATGGAAAGTGAAGCTTTTTTGACGGATGAAAATTTGCGGGGATCGGCTACATCAGCAGTTATCCATGAATCTTTTGCCAAAATTTGGTCACCACTTTCAAAATCGAAGAAATACTCCGGATTAATGGTAACTCCCTCATATCTCACTTCCAGATGCAAGTGACTACCCCGGGCATTGCCGGTGGTTCCTCCCTTACCAATCACTTCTCCCTTGTGTACGACCTGATTTTCCTCCACTAATTGCTTGGAGAGATGGGCATACACGGTTTCCAGTCCGTTCTCATGTCTGATTACCACAGTCTTTCCATGACCGGCGTGAGATCTGACATAACGCACCTTTCCGTCCAGGATCGCATAAACATCATCACCAGTGACGAGATCCAAATCTATGCCACGATGCAAAGTACCGTCTCTCCAACCATAACGTGAAGTCACCACCATCTTTCTTCCAATGGGCAAGGCGAATCGATCGTCAATAAATTTTATGTAAAAGGGTTCCTTCAGATCTTGCTCCTTGTAAGGATTAAAAGAGCCACGATCCCAGTCTACAAAATCCCAATCGTCATGGCTACTGGTGGAGTCTGCCAGTTCACTCCCATGGACAATAATCTTACTTCCAACCGTTGATAAGGAGAGGTCAAGTAGTGCCGTATAATTATCCTGGCTAAAAAGGGGGTGGATTTGTAATAGTATTCCTGCCAGCAGGCTTCCTGCCA
>JAGQWV010000852.1 GCA_020437045.1 Saprospiraceae bacterium
GTCCGGCAAAGATCCTTGTGGTAAGTGATGGTGACATTGCACGCAATGGTATTGATCCAACCAGTGGAGAAATCCGGGACCTTGGTTTTAATCAGTATCTTAATTATACCTTTGCCAATAAACCCTTTCTTACCAATGCAGTTGAATATATGCTGGATCGTATTGGATTAAGTGAGGCACGAGCGAAAACGATAAAACTTCGACTTCTTGATAAGCAAAAAATTCAGAATGAGCGTTTGTATTGGCAAGTGGTAAATGTCTTGGTGCCATTAATATTATTGGTGATTTTGGCCATTGGTTTCAATTATTTACGCAAACGTCGTTATTCAGGAAAGACCATGTAATTTTACTAAACGAATAAGATGTCACTACCTGGGACCGAGATCCTATGAGAAAGTTAGTTGCTATTTTGGTTTTATTGGTCGTTAGTTGGCTTATCTATCGACAGTATAAAAAGGAGGAGGACCCCGATCTGGCCGCTGTGTATCGGTATGCCATATCGAATGTAAAACAAATTTCCAAGATAAAAATTGACTATCGCCTGATGGATCCTGATATTCTACTGGAAAAGGAAAATGACTACTGGATGTTGAATAATCAGTTCCGGGTCAGACCGGATGCGGTGGAAAATTTATTAAGAGCCGTTCAAACGATAGAGCTACAATATATTCCAACAGAAGCTGCCAAAAAGAATATGATCAGAGATCTGGCTACAACAGGCACTAAAGTTGAAATGTATGATTATCAGGATCAGCTGATTAAATCTTATTTTATTGGTGGAAATACACCTGATGAACGGGGAACATTTGTGATCATGGAAGGTTCGCAGTCTCCATCAGTTGCTACCTTAAAGGGATTGGAAGGGTCTTTGCGCCCGTATTTTATTATGCCGGAAAATGAGTGGAGGGATCGTACGGTATTTGCCGAAGATTATAATGCATTAGAAGAGGTCATGGTAGAGTATATAGATCAACCATTTTCATCTTTTTCTATTCGGAGGCAACCACATGGATTTAAGGTTTTTCCGGTGAGTGATCGAATTAATTTGTCCGGTCGAATAGAACGTTCTGGTGCTGTAGAGTCTTATCTTCAGGACTATAAGAAAGTAAGTGCCGAAGCAGTGGTCAATGATCGTGCCCTTGCGGCTCAATTAGAGGAGCAGAGGCCTTTTGCCCGTATCACTGTGCGAAAAAAGGGGGCAGAAGAATATCAAGCGACCTTTTATCCCTTGCTCCCTGATGATTTTGAGGAACAGAAAAATAACATCGAGCGATATCATATTCTCGATAATCAGGGCAATCTTTTTCTGGTACAACATCGACTATTTGGTAAGCTCTTTGTCGATCTGGATAACTTCTTTTCTAATTGAGAAATTTACCTTAATCAAAGAGGGCAATTACGTATTATAACATGTAATTGTTATATTAGAGCGTGTTCCGAGCCATTTGTATATTATTTGCGCTGATGACGTTTCTGGTCTTGCATAGTTCGGAATACTGGGGTTTTTATGGACATCGAATGATCAATCGAATGGCGGTTTACACACTGCCTCCCGAAATGATGTATCTCTATAAACCTCATATTGACTTCATTACGGAGCATGCAGTAGATCCCGATAAGCGCCGTTATGCAAGTAATTTTGAAGCCAGCCGCCATTATATTGATTTGGATCACTGGGGTTTTTCACCTTTTGATTCCCTTCCGCGGGTCTGGTCTGATGCCTTATTACGGTTCTGTGATGTAATCTGGATTTCTACGACTGGGGATAGTTTGTTTTTTTATGGTGATGAAAATTGGAAACGCTATTTCACCGAAGATTCTCTTGAATATAGTAATCAGAATATGCTTTTGCGACAACGGGATTTTCCTGAATTCTTCAGCAGATTTATTTTAACCGGGTATTATGAAGACAGCTGGGAAGTCGATTGTGCCCTTTGGAGGACCTATCTGGGCTTGACTGATACGGTACCCTGTGAGAAAGTAGTGATCAGAGATCATCTGACTGAGCACGGCATTTTACCTTATCATTTGAAATTTATGCAATCTCGGCTGACAAAAGCATTTTTGGAAAAAGACCGCTCGCGAATTATTCGTCTCTCTGCGGAGATCGGTCACTATATTGGAGATGCCCATGTACCCCTGCATACCACCAGTAATTACAATGGTCAACTGACCGACCAGTTGGGTATACATGCCTTTTGGGAAAGTAGAATTCCCGAATTATTCGCCGAAGAACAATATGACTTTTTTGTAGGCAAAGCGGAATATATATCCGATCCTCAGTCTTTTTTTTGGAATATGGTAATGGAAAGTAATAGCTATGTAGATAGTGTATTATTAATAGAGAAAGAACTTAGTACCGTTTTTCCCTCTGATCAGCAATATTGTTTTGATGACCGGCTGAACATTACGGTCCGGACCCAATGCGAGGCTTATGCCCGAGCTTACCAGGACCGGATGCAGGGCTTGGTGGAAAAACGGATGAGAGCATCCATCAAAGCCATCGGAAGTAGTTGGTATACCGCCTGGGTTGATGCCGGTCAACCCGATTTTCGAAGAAATAGTCAAGTAATAAATGATCTCACAGAAGCTGAAGAAGACTTAATTGAAAATCACTCAAAAAGAATTAAGGGAAGAGTACATGAATGAAAACATTATTTTCGAGCCGATTATTATTAAATTAGACGTTAGGAATAATTGATTGAATAATGCATTATTTATCTGCTCCTATAGCTCTTAACAACACTTCATACGTATGAATTACTTCCAATCAAATAAATTCTTAGGCATAATTTTTTTATTTATTTTTTTGCCATCCTATGCTCAGGAGGTTGCGTTACCCTGGATCAAAGTTGTCGGGAATCAGCTTGTCAATGATAAAGGGGAAGTTGTTCTTTTTAAAGGATTAAATACAAGTGACCCCGACAAACTGGAAAAAGCTGGCCAATGGAACGACGCTTATTTCTCTGAGATGAAAAAATGGGGAGCCAATTTAGTCCGATTTCCAGTTCATCCCCGGGCTTGGCAGGAAAGGGGGAAGGAAGCCTATTTGAAATTATTGGATGAGGGAATTAGTTTGGCAACTGCTCATGAAATGTACGTTATTATTGACTGGCATAGTATAGGTAATCTGCGTTCAGAGATATTTCAGAGTCCAAGCTACATTACCACGAAGTCGGAGACATTTGATTTTTGGCGAACCATGGCTATGCATTATGGAGATAATTCTACGGTAGCCTTTTTTGAACTGTATAATGAACCTACTACGGGATCCGGTCGATTTGGAATTTGCTCATGGCCTCAGTGGAAAGAAATCATGGAAGAAACCATTGTAGTGATACGGGCAAATGGAGGTAAGAATATCCCCCTGGTTGCAGGCTTCAATTGGGCTTATGATTTGACAGAAATTAAGGACGATCCAATTAAGTTTGCGGATATTGCTTATGTCAGCCACCCCTATCCACAAAAAAGATCAATGCCCTGGATCGAACAATGGGAAAAGGATTGGGGGTTTGTATCCGAAAAATCTCCGGTGCTTTTGACAGAGGTAGGATTCTGTAGTGCTGATGCCCGAGGGGCACATATTCCAGTAATTAGTGACCCATCGTACGTCGATATTTTGACCGGATACTGTCGCGATAAAGGCATTTCCTATGTCGTGTGGGTTTTTGATCCCAACTGGGCACCCATGTTAATCAAGGATTGGTCATTCGAGCCTACAGCAGCCGGACAAAAATGGAAGGAAGTAATGACGAAGAAATAGAGGATTTCTTGCCTGGTATGAATGCTGTACGACAGTTCTGGCGATCGTTCATTCCACTTTCCATAGATAAGTGTCTTGCCAGGCCAGATCAATAGTACCACCGGGAATAAAATCGACAAATGTCAACCCTAATGCCGGCCAACGATCAAGTACATATTGTTTGGGGTGAAAAACAGCGCATTCGTTTTTACCGGCTAGTTCAGGGTGTCGAACCACCAACTCCTGATTTTTAAATTTCTTTAGTTCTTCAGTAGTCATGTACTTTGTATAAAAATCTCCGCTTAAGGTAATCCACAGATATCCACCTGGACGGATGATCCGGATAAATTCCCTTAACCAGGCTAATTGTATTTCTTCTGGTAAGTGCGTAAAAATTGAACGGACGTATAAAAAATCAAATTGATCATTTTGGTAAGCAAGCGGAGGGGTTAGATTGTTTTGATAAAAATGACCAAACCCCAGGTTTTTAGTACACCATTTAATTAATGTTTTATTGTAATCACATCCCCGGATTTTGCAATTTTGCAGAAAGTGGAGATGACGCACCAGACGGCCACAACCACAACCAAAATCGAGTAATTCATGAAAACCTTGGGGATCTATTTGATTCTTTTCCAGCATTGGTAACATCAGGTCCTGGACTTGTCTCTGTCCGGATTCCAGGAAAAGGCTTACGTCTGGTTTACCAATGACTAACCAAATAAGATAGGGAGGAGGAATAGGTAGAGAGCCATTGTGAACAGGACGGCTTGATCTAATTTTTTGAAGGATGCTTTTTCTTTCGAGTGGCACCATATATCCTTGATGCAAATATAGTAGGTAGGATTTTATTTTTTCCAGGAGGGTCTTTAAGGTTAACATTTTAAGATGGGTTAGACAGTTGAAGGTGTTAAATTAGATTTTTTTGTCAGCTTTCAATAAGTAGTAAATCAGCTACGTTTTACTGATTGTAACCGGAGGTAGTTTAGTATACACTATTGTCATCGTCCCATCGAAAGATTCAACATCCATCACTGTAATTCGAGCTCCCAGTTTTAGATTTTTTTCATTTAAAAACCGGAGAAAGTCGCTTAAAGAATGAGCAATTGCACATAGTGTGTGGGATTGCTGACTTGCAAAACTTCCGCTTAGATCAGTACGCTGATTTCATTACGTTGATCGGAAAGCAGATGTAGCGCCTTCAGATAATTTTCAACGGTTGATGTGCCATAAACGAAATTCTTTCTAAAAGTATAAAATATCCAATATAATTGAGTTAGAATATTATAACATATACTGTATATTATAGTCTAATACTTAAATATGAGGAGTCTATTCGCTGCGCCGTGCATATTGATCTTCCCTTCACCCGTAAGGAATCAAACTGTGCAATTTGAAAGGACAGGTTCTGGACGGAATTGAACCCCTTTCTTCAGTGCATATTACTCTGCGAGGTCATGAGGACTTGAATGTTTTCAGTGATGCAAGGGAAATTAATCTTAGACCGGCTATTGATTCATTCCACCTCCAATACCAATCCTTTTAAATACTTACCTTCTGGATGAAATATACTAATTGGATGATCGGGAGCCTGTGATAGGATATGTAAAATGCGACAATCACGGCCACTTTCAATAGCTGCTGCGGTGATCGTATTTTGAAAAAGGGTCTGGTCAATCACCTGTGAACAAGAAAACGTGAATATCAAACCTCCCGGTTTAACCTTGGAAATGGCCATGGCATTAATGCGCTTATAGGCCTGGACGGCATTATGGCTCTTGAATTGACTTTTTGCAAAAGCCGGGGGGTCTACAACGATGATATCGTAAGTTTGATCCGGTAGATCCGGTAGAATCTTTTTTACATCGCCGATTATACTCTGATGTCGATGGTTGTCGATCTTATTGAGTTTGAGATTTTCTGTTAAGGTATCCATGGCTCTGGCCGAAACATCAATAGAACACACCTCTTTGGCCCCTGCATTTAAGGCATAAACACTAAAACCTCCCGTATAGCAATAGAGGTTTAGGATTTTTTGATCTTTTGCGTAATAAGATAACAACTTTCGATTATCCCGCTGATCCAGAAAGAATCCTGTTTTTTGGCCAAGAGCGAGATCTATCGAAAATTTATTGTGATTTTCCTCTATGACGAGATCAGCTTTATTTCCGGTAATAAATCCGTCCGATTGCTGTTTTGCGTACGCTGGTGGTAAGGCATTTTTACTTTTATCAAAGATCACCGTTTCCGCTCCTAAATTGGCTCTTAATGCAGCCTCAATTTGGTTTAGAGAACGGTGCATTCCGATCGTATGACATTGCACTACCGCTACCTGATCATAGATGTCGATAATGAGCCCTGATAGGTTATCTCCTTCACCATGGACAAGACGATAAGCGTTTGTCCCGTTGGTGGGTAAGAACATTTTTTTTCTCCGGGTCAAACACTTGGCAATGGTCCCGTCCCAGAATGATTGATCAATATGTGGTTGATCAAAAGACAGAATGCGAATGGCTATTGATGAGTCGTGATAATGTCCGGAAGCCAAAAAATGACCAGCGGGATCATGCACAGATACCAGATCACCATCTTGAACATCTTCCTTACTCTGAATCCCCTTCGAAAATATCCAGGGATGCCTTCGGGAAATGGAAGCAAGACGGTCTTGCTTGATGATAATCCTGGGATAGGTCAATTTCTGCATAACGGTGACAAAAATAACGAAGTAGATCTTTATCTTAGGTTGTTATACAAAGAACTTTAATCCGGCTTAGAGCTCTGGTCTGGCTCGTTTGATTTTCTTGCGCACTTCTTCTCGCCGCCGGGTAGAGATAGGTACTTCCGATTGGTCGCTCATCAGTACCACTCCGTTACCAACCCGATTCATTTTAAAAATATGCCGGATATTGACAATGTGCGATTGGTGTGTTCGGTGAAATAGACTGTCTGGCAATAGATCATCATAAAATCCAATTGTTTTCGAAACAACAATCGGCGGTTTATCGGTTATGTAGAATGTGGTATAATTTTTAAAAGACTCCAGTCTGATGATGCGATCAATATCCAATAAAAATGTGCCATCCGAATTGCTGAGTTTGATTCGTGCCGGTGTGCTTTCGTTATCGGGATCTGGAATGATTGAATCCAGCTTTTCCAATTGTTTCCATTGCCTGGCTTTCTCCATTGCTAGTTTCAGTTCCCGAAAGTCAATTGGTTTCAAGATATAATCCAGTGCATTGTATTTAAAAGCTTTAATGGCAAATGACTCATAGGCTGTGATAAAGACGAGATGAAAATTGTATGGACTGACGGCATCCAATAGATCGAATCCTGTTCCGTCCAACATTTCAACATCCAGAAGAACCACATCCGGTTTTATTGTCTGCAGGAGGGTAATGGAATTTCTCACACTGTCCGCTTCACCAATAATGTCACAGTCCTCACAATATTGCTCCAGAAGGACCTTGATGTTCAATCTGGCGTTGCGTTCATCATCAATGATGGCTATTTGCATATTCGAGGGTTAAGTAGGAATTGCCTCCCCGTCTGTACACCTAAATCGTCAGGTGTCAATGGTAAAATTGATTCACTAAATATAGCTGAAAAGAGGTTTCGAAGACAGTATAGATCTTGAAATTCTTGTAAAAAAAAGCCCTTATCACAACCTAATTGCGAATATTCATTTTCTGGGCGCGAATATTCATTTAGGTAGAAGATTGTTCAGCTATGAGTGTAATTTCCGGCATCGTACTGCATCCCAAGCCTCTTTGCTTAACACTATCAGTAATTCGGGGGATACTGTTCATCTGTCAGTATCCTCTTTTTTTTACCCTTATCCGGAATGACCTCACGAATGCGTTATCTTGCCTTTGAGTGGTAATGGCGTTTTATCTTTAATAGTTGAAAAGGGACAGTGATAAAATCCCAAACCGCTACCCGCGAATTACCAATTTCATTCCAATGGCTAATCGGTACTTCTCTAGCCCATTGCGCAACAGGTGAAGCAAAAACCTGTTTCATCCGGAGCAGGATTTCAATATCAAAAAACCATCGACTGATAAAGGGTTCTGAAAATATCTTTTTGAGGTGTAGGGTTCGGATGACTTTGGCCCCACATTGTGTATCATAAACTTCCATTCTAAATATGACGCTGACCATCGTAGCAAAGATTCGTCCCAGGTAATGCCGGAGCCAATTTCTATTAATATGAGACCCCAATCGCATCCACCGACTTCCTAACACAATGTGTACGTCCGGATTATTTAGAATCGATTCTTGAAGGTACAATATTTGATTCAGGGGCGTTGCCAGGTCGGCATCCAGGTATCCTGCCAGCTGATATTTTCCCATTTCTGTGGTGAAGAGCATGCCTTGCCGGATAGCCTCGGCTTTACCCCGGTTTTCCGCTAGTCTCAATTGGTGTACCGTATCGTAATTGGCCACAAGTTGATCAATCAGTTTTTGGGTTCCATCCGTTGAACCGTCATTCACAAAAAGCAGGTCCAACTGGTTATGGTTATCCAGGAAAGATCGAAAGGCTTCCATATTTAACCTCGATTCCTCATTATAACACGGTATAATTATGCAGACCTGTGACATATGACCAAGTTTGAAAGTCCGGGAAGTTTCAATCCCAGAATTTTGAAAAGACCTCCAATCTGGTAATCCATCCATAAGATCGTTTCAATGATGATCGTCAATGCTTTCCCTCCCTTCCAGTTGGCCAGATCCGAAGCCCTATTAATTATTGGTTTTTTTATTTTTTCCAAAATCAGTTGAATAATTCTCGGAAAAATCAGGATAAAAAAGAAATAACGTTCGTACGAAGTAGTGTATCCTGCAGTTCTGAGACGGCTTCTGAGGGTGTTATTGGTATAGCGACGATAATGTTCTAATATAACATCATGGAAGGCGAAGAGTCCCTGATATGCAGGTACAGTTATTAATAGCGGTGCTTTTTCTGAAATATATGCATATCCCTCCAGAGATTTGAGAAAACCGATTTCATCCTCTATATGTTCAATGACATCTAGTAATAAAATCGAATTAATAGTAGCATCTGGTAGTTTGATATCTTCCAAAGATTGAAATATCTGGAGATTATTAGTAGATATATTGCTTCGTATTTTGGTCAATAAATCGTCAGTAAAATTAATATCGACACCAATGAAATCTGCCTGCGGAAAATCTTTTGACAGTTGATGCACCAGATAAGCGTCACCGCAGCCAATATCCAGAATACAGGGTCTGATATTGGGCAATCCATTAATTAATTGATGAACGTGTTCTTTAATGATTTTATAGCGAGCGAGCTCCCAGGGATGTCGATGTTTATTCTCAAAGTGAACAATT
>JAGQWV010000853.1 GCA_020437045.1 Saprospiraceae bacterium
AATTTTGGGCTGAAAATTGACGGGGTGGAAGGAAGGGGGGGGTGTGGTTTTGAATGTTCCGGACCATTTGCCGATCAGCTGTTTATCCTTTCTCTGGTTATCGATGGAAATCGACTGTTGGATGCCACGCTGAAGATCATCGATCATAGCAAGCCGATTTATGAGACTTCGGTGCGTACGGATTTTTCCGGAGATTTTTTATTGCCAGGGAAAATGATTCTTCAAATGTTGGGGAGTGGATTTAATCTTCTCTGGCAGGATGAGCTCAATCTCCGCATGATCGGTCAGGGTGATTTTAGCATGTATTTGGACCTTCGTAAAAAGAAACTTATTCACACTTTCCAATCGAACCTTTATTTCAACATCACCCATGGTCGTGTGCGCATTGGCGGAGCATCATCATCTCTGAGTACCGGTTTGGGTCAGGCAGACATCCGGGCCATCACTTACAAAGATGGTACTCCTTTACTTGATCAGGGACGATTGTGGTATACCATATCCGTCCGGGGCCGGGCCCTTCCTCATCATCTTCAGGGAGTATTTAGTCTCGATCCATCCGTCTTCGACATCCGGTTAGAAGGGGTCATCGTTTTTGACCGTGGAGATGGTTTGTTGCGAAATGAAATTTCGTCGCATATATTTTATGATCAGGAAAAGGATCTGTGGCAAGGGTTGACAACCGGTTTTAGTGCATACGCTAATCCGGATGAACAAAAACAAATTCTAGCCATTGAGAGCCAAAAGGATCCCCGGTTTGGCTTTTCCATCATGAAGGCAAGACCAACGGGAATTGTCGGGGATATCGAAGATTCACATATACTCTATGATGCGGATGCCCGAAAATGGCGCATTCTTACTTGTGAAAACCACGATGGCTACAAGGCGGTCATCCTGGAGTCTAATTATTGGAACCGTGATTATGTGAAAATTGCCGGCCCGGTCGCAGAAAACAGTACCGGAACATCTATTCAGAAGATTGGTAACGGTCGGTATTGTTTTGCCGGCAGCAGTGATCGAAAAATATATATTTATTCGTATCCGGATCTCCAAAAGGTAGGTACCTTGAATATGGATTTGCCTCCCTGGGACGACAATGCCGGTACCCGGATCTGGCCCAATGTGGTCATGGTGCCCGAAGGCTATCCATCCCGGTATGTCGCTTTGATGATGGACCGCTATAATTTTCCCGGACAGCAAGGACCCCATTGGTCATACGGAGCGCTCTATTTATATTTTGGATATCCAACAGACTAAACATGCAATTGAGTCATATTCATCTTTGGTTCTCGGTCATATCGATAGTGATTGGTTTTAGTGCACTGCAGATGGGTACTCAAGAACGCTCAGTCAAAAATGGTAGTCAGATAGATCCTGAAACGATAAAAAAATGGTCACAACCGTACCGGAATTGGTATTACTATCCTGATTATGTCATTGCTCCTAATCCGGGTATTCCTGGTTTCGATAGCATCAAACTCACTGATGTACCCACCGTCTACCAATTGGACAAGACCGATCAATGGCACATGACCTTTATTGGATTTGATGGAGTGGGCTATCAGTCATTCACAGCAAAGAGTAACGATCTCATTCATTGGTCAGACTTTCAATTGGCCATGGGATATGGACCGGATGGTAGTTTCGACTTTGGTGGCGTGGTATTGGGAGCATTTCTCTATCAGGATTATGACATAAAAAGTCCGAGAATTTTAAAGCGGCATCGGGAAAGGTATTTCTCCCTTTATGGTGCTTATCCCCGGCAAGGTGGCTATGAGTTAAGACCAGGTTATGAAGGATTGGCTTCCAGTACCGATGGAAAAATCTGGAGACGGGCAGCAGAAGAACCCATATTATCCATTTATCAGGATGACTGCAAGGAATGGGAAGAAAGTTGCATATATCAACCGTGGTTGGTGGAACATGACGGCCGCTTTTTCAATTTTTACAATGCGGCAAACGGAAGTGTCGAGCAAACCGGATTGGCGACCTCTGACGACCTCGTGCACTGGCAACGATATCCTCAAAATCCCGTAGTGCCCCATGGTGAAAAAGGAAGTTATAATGAGCAATTTTCTTCTGATCCAAAGGTTTTTTGGGATACCGACCATTGGGTCATGTTTTATTTTGGAGTAGGCCAAGGCGGAGCACATATTATGGTTGCTTTTTCTCATGATTTGAAAAACTGGACAATTGACCCTGATCCACTTTATAAGCGTGGAGGAAATCCTTCCGGACTGGATGCGAAATACGCACATAAAATTTCCCTGGTTTGGAATCCTGCTAACGAAACATTTTACATGTTTTATTGCGCGGTAGATAAAAATGATAACCGGGGTATCGGATTGATAAGCAGTAAACCAATTTTCTAGCGCAGCATTTCCACAATAACTAATACTATTGTCGGCTTCTTTTTCGCCATCTCATCATCATCGAAAGCCTTGT
>JAGQWV010000854.1 GCA_020437045.1 Saprospiraceae bacterium
TCGGTCTGCCACCAGGTATCGACAATTGGAGCATTTCCCTTGCCGATGTGTTGATCATACCAGTGCCAGGCCTCGGAGTTTATAGGTTCTCCCACACTTCCTAATATTTTAATAGATGACAAATCATAATGCTTGGGCCATTGATCACCTTGCGCCATAAGGGCACGGATGGCAGTAGGAGCTGTATAAAATTGATTGACACGATGCTTTTCACAGATGTGCCAAAACCGGCCAGCGTCCGGATAGGTAGGGACACCTTCGAACATAATGGTTGTTGCACCTGACAGCAGGGGACCATAAATAATATAACTATGACCGGTAATCCAACCAATATCAGCGGTGCACCAATAGACATCACCTTTCTTATATTGAAAAACATTTTTGAAGGTAAAAGAAGTGTAGACCATATATCCGCCGCAGGTATGAACGACGCCTTTGGGTTTTCCGGTAGAGCCGCTGGTATACAAGATAAATAACATGTCTTCCGAATCCATTTTCGCCGGCTTGCAATCTTTTCTCTGGCCTTTCAGTGCCTCATGCCACCATTTGTCTCTTCCTTTCTTCATTTTGACATCACCACCTGTGTTCTGGTGAACGATGACGGTTTCCACACTCTTGCAATTCTGTTTCAAAGCTTCGTCCACGACTTCTTTCACCGGTATATTCTTAGCCCCTCTGGCATTATAATCAGAACATATGACCATTTTACAGGTAGCATCCTTTATACGATCGGCCAATGCATTAGCAGAAAACCCCGCAAAAACCACAGAATGAATGGCTCCTATCCGAGCACAGGCCAAAATACCGATGGTCAATTCCGGCACCATAGGCATATAAAAGCAAACGCGATCGCCTTTTTTAATTCCGTTGGCTTTCAGTGCATTAGCACACTTACATACTTCTTCGTAAAGTTCCTGATAAGTATATGTTTTATAGGGTTGGCTGGGGTCATTAGGCTCCCAGATCAGAGCAACCTCTTTTCCCCTGGATTTAAGATGTCGATCCAGACAATTTTCGGTTATATTGAGTTTTCCACCAATAAACCACTTAACATCAGGTTTCTTAAAGTCCCACTCCAGGACTTTATCCCATTTCTTCATCCAAGTAAATGTCCGAGCCTGAGCTGCCCAAAATTTTTCCGGATCTTCCACACTATCCTTGTAAACCTTTTTATACTCCTTAAAACTGCTGATTTGTAATGTCATCTGTGATTTATTTAAAAAATGGCATGAAATAAAATAAGGGCTTAAAATAAGATAATCCCTCATTATTTTCCAATAACCTTAATCAGTGTTTAGACATCTTAGCAGCTGATGTTTGCCGTCATTCATCAATCCATTACGGGGAGACAAGAAGAGTAGGGATGTTATAAAATGGGGGAATTTTGAAAGAAAAGACTTAGCTATGGGTGTACAAAGCCACCATTTTTCAAACCGGGAATGGTTGAAGATTGTCTGTCTTTGATTAATGAACTAAAAGGGCGAAATATCTCAATAAAATGAGCCTGGTCCATACGATCTACTCCTTCACCGACGACATGGCCATTTTCCTTAATCTGATAGTTAATACTGGCACCAAGTACCTCAGTTGATTTATGCTCCTGGGCAGAGGTCAACTTTTCTATTAAAACGTCAAGGGGATATTTGCCGGACTGGCTTATACCTTCCTTACCCTTCTCATCAAAATTCCGCTCTTGAAACAGCACTACACCGTCCTCCATATTAAACCGGACACTGCCATGATGATACGGTCCGTAGCAACCTTCGAAAGAATATTCCAAATGCAATGTCTGGCCTTCGTTCAGATCGGCAAGTTCCTCTTTCAGGTCAGAAATCACGTTGAAAGAAAAACTAAAAACACCCATTAGTAAAATTATGAATGGCATTAGCTGCAGTCGATTATTCATTTTGTAATATTTCTTTTCACCTAAGAGACGTTTCTCAATGTGCAAATATCTGCTCTTAACTATTAATAAAATGTTAAATACGGAAATAAACGCATTTGGTCGGGTATTCACAGTCAGTACTCGCAGACAAAGTTCGAAATAAATTTTTGATTTGATATCACTTAAATTAATGTTAAGATAAGCATTACACCAGGAATTGCAGACGGTCTATTTCGTTATTAACAATAATCACCAGTTATGTCTTCTACGGTATACTATCTGGGTATCACACTTTTCTTTATTTCCTGCTCTCCGAAATATCAGATTTATTCGCTGGACTCTGACGATGTAAAATATGTTCGGTCAGAATATCTCTATGAGGATAGTGTTCTCGAATTCACATATGATTTCTGGGCAGATGGTGGCACTATGCTCTACAATATTTTCAATAAATCAGGAGACTCCATCTTTATCAATATGGAGCGATCGAATTTCAGATTTAATCAGGAGCCTTTTCACTACTACCTAAATCAATCCACCGGTACGCTGGCAAAACCAGACACCAGCAATAATCTTAGTTATTCACCCTATCTAGATTTTGACCCCATTGTAACTATCCCTCCACGACAAGATCGTTGGTTCGAAGGTTTCCCTGTT
>JAGQWV010000855.1 GCA_020437045.1 Saprospiraceae bacterium
TCGATTGTGCGGTTTAATTGGAGTTTTATTTCTCGCATCATGCTATGATCTGGATGAAATAAATGAAAATCCAAACGGGATATCACCCGAAACAGCGCATCCAAATTTACTTTTAACAACGGTTATGACCGAAGCCGGTAAGAGTATCGTTGACTTGGGGTACGGGGATATTGCCGGTGTTATGCAACATACGCAAAAAGACTCCTGGTCCAGTGGACACAATGATTATGATTGGGACGAAAAGGATTGGAACAACTATTTCAACATGCTGCGAAACAATAATCTGGCTTACCAGCGTGCTATTGATCTAGGTCTCGAATTTCACCAGGGAGTTTGCCTGGTAATGAAGTCATTTATCTTTGGCTTACTGACTGACCTGTGGGGCGAAGCACCATACACAGCAGCGCTAAAAGGCGATCAGGGAGAGGACAACCTATATCCGATTTTTGACACCCAGGAAAACATTTACATGGGTATCCTGGATGACCTAAAAACAGCTAATGACCTGTTGTCGAAAGATCGATCTGCTTATAGTGAAATCTATGCAGATGGCGATGTATTCTTACATGGGGATCCAGCCAAATGGCGCAAGTTTGCTAATTCTTTGATGCTTAGATATTACATGCGGCTATCTGAAAAAATGCCGTCCCTGGCTCAAAGCGGAGTTGAAATGATTGTGAACAACCCTTCACAATTTCCGATCATTTCCAGCAACGATGATGATGTAACTATGACTTATGTAGGCAGTAGTTCTGACGATGCCTGGCCAAACAATCAGGAATTTGATCCCTCCGGATCCGGTTTCCGCCGAATAAAAATCGCTGCGACACTTTCGGAAAGATTACAAGCCCTGGGTGATGCGAGACTGGGTGTTTGGGCAGCGAAAGTTGAAATTCCGATTAAGATAAGTGATAAATATGCACCTGAGCTGGATGTGGTTGTAGACGGAGTGCGATACCTCTTACCGGAAGGCCTTGCGGCTAACAACCAGGTGGTTAAAGCTCCCGAATATCTGACAGCAGATGCACTGAGACAATATGCAGTTATAGATACGAATAGTACTTATGTAGGACTGCCTCAGAGTATCGGTAGTGAACCTTATTGGTACAACTTAAATCCGAATCCTGTACAGGGCGGAAGTAATCCACATGTGTCCTATCTGGCTGATATTTACAGGGAAGCTTCTGGTCCATTGTTAAAATCGAGAATAATCTCATTTGCCGAAGTAAGTTTTATTCAGGCTGAGGCAGCCATCCGCGGCTGGAATACTGGTGATGCGCAGACACATTATGAAAATGCCGTCAGAGCGTCTCTCGAAACTTGGGGTGTGGGTGATACGTATGATGATTATATCACGCATCCAGAAGTGGCTTTTGACAATACCATTAAACAAGTGATTGAGCAAAAATGGATTGCTAGCTGGACCGCTGCTGCGGAAGCCTGGTTTGACTATAGAAGAACAGGGTATCCGGAGTTGGAGGCGGGTCCTCTTGCCAGAAGGTCGAAACTTCCACTGCGATTTTATTACGGAAATAATGAAAAAAATATCAATTCCGATAATTACGATGCTGCAATACAGAATCTTGAGGTAACTAATTTCAGCAGAGAAGATAATGAAGATAGTCCCTGGTCAAAAATGTGGTTATTGCAGGGCACAGGAAAACCATGGTAAATTTCAATATACAGTAGATTTTGTGTAAGACGGAGCAATTCATGAAAATTATTAAAAGTTTTTATTCCCTTTTTTACATGATTTAATAAGATTTCATGCACTTCCTCCTCCTTGTGAATTACTCCTGGATCTTTTAACCAATAAGAAACCAGGAGTAAATTCACTTTTACACACATTCTCACCAAAAAATATTTATTTTAATTACATCCTATTATCAGAAATTAAATATTATAAGAACTTAAATTCCCAAAAAAGGTTTGGAAAAGCTAATCACTAAGCGACTCGCGATTCAGGGAGTGATACCACCATTAATCACACCGCTGGAGACAGATAATAGCCTGGATAGAGTAGGACTACACCGCTTATTGGAATATCAAATAGGTGGTGGTATTCACGGACTTTTTATTTTAGGTACTACTGGTGAAGGCACCAGCTTAAGTCTGGAATTAAAAAAAGAACTAATTTCCGAAGTCTGTGCATACGTGAATCACCGAATTCCTGTGCTGGTCTCTATTACTGATCCTTCCATGATCAGTGCCATTCGACTTGCGGAGTATGCCGCTAAATGTGGTGCAGATGCAGTCGTCTTTGCTGCACCCTATTATTTTCTACTCGGCCGAGAAGAATTTGAAAAGTACTTGCGTCAATTGGTAAAAAACCTACCAATACCGTTCATGCTTTATAATATGCCGGTACATACTAAATTAAAAATTTCACCGGAGACCGTACTTTTAGCACGAGACCTGGGTGCCATTGGAATCAAAGATAGTTCGGGCGACATTGATAATTTAATGACGTTAATCGATCTCTTCAAATCAGATCCAGATTTTTATGTGATCAGTGGCAGCGAAATATTCCTCCCCGAAACTATCCTCGCCGGTGGCGATGGCGTCATTGCCGGAGGAGCAAATATTTTCCCACATCTCTATGTGCGTTTGTATGATGCTGCAGTTCAAAAGGACATGGAAATGATCCAATTTTTACGCCAGGCGCTGATGCAAATTGAGATTACGATTTATAGTGTTGGTACCACCTATTCAAAAACTATAAGTGCCATTAAATGCTCTCTCTCCGTCATGGATGTTTGCAATGACCATCACGCACCTCCCCTTTTGGAATTAGATGCCGAACAACGGAACAATATCAAAATTCACCTGGACAAAATCAGGAAAGATTATTCGGCTATCCTTCCCCAGGCAAAAACGGCAGGCTTATCCCGAT
>JAGQWV010000856.1 GCA_020437045.1 Saprospiraceae bacterium
CGAATACGAATACCAAAATCGGCTATCTATGAGTCAAATCGATCCTACCAAGACCACTGGATTTTTTGGACATCCTAAGGGACTGCAGACCCTCTTCTTCACCGAAATGTGGGAGCGGTTTAGCTACTACGGCATGCGGGCTATCCTGGTGCTTTTCATGACTACACCTGCTGCCCAAGAAGGATTAGGCTTAACGACGGAAACATCTGGTGCCATCTACGGATTGTATACGGCGGGAGTATATCTTCTTACGCTGCCGGGTGGTTGGTTGGCGGATAATATCTTTGGTCAGCGCAAAGCGATATGGTATGGAGGTATCCTGATTATGATCGGGCACCTAATTCTGGCTATTCCCGGCTCACCAGGTATTTTCTTTACTGGTCTGGCCTTTGTAGCCAGTGGTACGGGTCTTTTAAAGCCCAACATTAGTACGATCGTCGGAGATCTTTATCCCGAAGGAGGAGCTCGACGTGATGCTGGTTTTTCTGTATTTTATATGGGGATCAATCTGGGCTCATTTCTTGGGCAGACGTTTGTGGCACTTTTGGGTGAAAAAGTCAACTGGCATCTTGGATTTGGATTGGCTGCCATTGGGATGTTGGCGGGATTGATTCAATACCGGCTCACTCAGGGAAATCTTGGAGATCTGGGTATTGAGCCTAAAGCTAAAGGATCGCCGGCTTCAGAAAACAGTAATCCCAAGCTTGGATTTGGATTGGCAGCTTTGCTTGTGATCATTTTACTATTACTGCAGTATACAGGAAAAATTGACATGTTTACAGCAGTTGGTATTGCCTCTGCGGTAGGAGTAATCATTGTAACGGTAACCATTTTTTATTTTATATACATCCTTGTGGCTGGAGGATTGAGTGAGGATGAAAAGAAAAAAGTCGTGATTATTTTCATGCTCTTTGTGGGTGCGGCTATTTTTTGGTCCGGCTTTGAGCAGGCAGGATCGTCATTGAATCTCTTTGCCCGCGACCATACGGACCGGATGTTATTCGGATGGGAATTGCCGGCGGGTTGGTTACAAAACATAAACCCGGCCTTCATCATTATTCTGGCACCGATGATTGGATCCCTTTGGATCAAATTAGCCGCTCGCCAAATGAATCCCGCCACCCCTTACAAATTTGCCATTGGTCTGATCTTTATGGCCCTGGGTTTTCTGGTGATGGTATTTGCGGCCCAAATTGTAGCTACCGGAGCCAAAGCAGGAATGGGTTGGCTGATTGTCACCTATTTATTTCACTCAACGGGAGAGTTGGCCTTGAGTCCGGTAGGCTTGAGTGCCACTACCAAGCTTGCTCCTCGAAAATACCTGGGTCAAATGATGGGTATCTGGTTTGTGGGCGCTGCGTTGGGTAACCTCATCGCCGGTCTCTATGCAGGTAATTTTGATCCCGAGAAAGTAGAACAAATGCCAGACCTCTTTAAATCGGTAGTTTGGTTGGGTATTGGTTCTGGTATCATGTTTTTTATTCTGGGACCATGGATGCGCAAATGGATGGGAAGTGTCGACAAAGAATCAAATCACCAGGTATAATAGATTGTTTGCGGAGGAGTCACCCGGTATTGTTTTTCCAGAAAGGTGACCAGGTCTACCAGTTCCTGTACCGTCATTACCTCATTATAATTGGGCATGGGTGACAAGGTGTCTCCTTCAGCCATTTCTTGTCTAAAACTTCGGGCAATTCGATGCGACGGGTTGATTATAGATGTAACCAAATCACCGTAGGTCTTAACTTTGCCAACTTCACCGCCCAATCTAAAGTGGACATCCTTACCTTCGAGACCCTCCCAGGCTAGATCATCTACACTGTGGCATTGATTACATGCCATCCCAACAAAATTGATTTTACCATTTTCAAAATCTCCCTCCGGCAAGGCAAACCCCGCACTATTTGGATTGCAACCGGACATTAATATTTGGAAGGCCAGAAATGTCAAAAGTGCCAGTATTGATCTCATCTTACTTGATTTCGCTATTAACAATCAAGTTAGGATCTTCAACTTCAATTTATATTGAGGATCGTCAGTAGTAAAAATGCCATTGATCAGGGTCATTTGACTGCCCCTGGTTTAGAATAGAGTGGATTGTTCTAAATCCGTCGGGTTAGATTTAGGTTTTATCAATTCTGCATCATTTTCGGTGACCTTGCCAATCCGGCTAGAGATTATATAGGCTTGTAAGAGATCGTCCGGATAAGGATTAATCATTGCCAAAGCATCTTTTGGTGGGATCTCCATGTCCAACCATGCTTGCTCCTGGTCATGAGTTAGAATCGCAGGCATGCGATCATGAATGTGTGCGAGGGAAGGACTGGGCGTTTGCGTCAGGACGGTATAAGATTGAATCATTTGTCCATCCGGAGTTTTCCAGTTTTCCCAAAGGCCTGCCACACTGAAAATTTCCTGATTGGTCAGAATAATCCGATAGGGTGTCTTTCGACTGCCCTCTTTCTTCCATTCGTAATAGCCGTCCATCGGCACCAGGCACCTTCTCCGGGCAACGGACTGCTTGAAGGCCGCCTTTTCCAGCACGGTTTCCTTCCTGGCATTAATCATCTTATACCCGACTTTTATATCTTTTGCCCAATAGGGAATTAACCCCCAGCGCATTGGAACAAAATGATTCGGATCTGCATTAGATAAAATAGGCATGACGTGGGTGGGAGCAACATTATAATTTGGTAGAGGATTATATTTTTCCAGATCTTCCGAATAGAAGGTTGCTTTGAAACGAGCCTCGAGCTCCTTTTCGGATTTTGTTAATGAAGATCTTCCACACATTACAATATGAAACTTTGAATCGGATCCAATTTATAAAAATCATATTGCTTCGATTGACGCTCATTGGTCTTCTCCTGATCCTTGTCATTCATGCCCTGCCAGCGCAGATACAATACACCCGTCATTTTAGCCGTGCACTTGAAAAATGTCAGGCAACATTTGTTGCTCCCGTTGAAGGTTGGTATAAGATAAAAATGCTTCGGGATCAGTTTGGACCAAAATATGATCTGGCTTTACAGTCAGAAGATAGAGAGTTTGAAATGCATTTTAGCCTTGATCCAGAATACCGGGCAAATGTACCTCATATTACCTGTTTGACAACTGCCAGTACCTTAGCCATTAATATGGACCGGTTTGATATAAAAGTAAATGTCTTTACAGACGAGCAGTGTAGAGCGTTTTTTAATGCCGATTGGGCAGCCTATGCCGATTTCATTCCCAAACCATCTCTCACAGACAAGCAGTTTGGTCGGCTGGTAACAATCTTCCGGGAGGGAAAGGGAATGATCCAGGAAGTGTTCTTTTTCAACTGGCATGATGATGAAAAAGACCGGCGTATGTATTCCGTCGCATTTTTACCCGATAATATTTGATATAGCAACTTTCCTTAAGGCTTAGTCCTATTTCCCGTCAGGTAGTGGACATCTGTCCGAATTATTCCTTTTTCAATGTTGATCGAGCGGTAGGCAATATTGAAATGGTCAATGGCAAAATCTGAGTTGAATTGCTCGATCTGAAAAAATAAGGAAGGAGTAACGGTCACCGATACATTTCCCTGAAAGGCATTTTTTTCTACATGATAATGACCACAAAAGATGTGTTTGG
>JAGQWV010000857.1 GCA_020437045.1 Saprospiraceae bacterium
CAAATAAACAATGTATCTACAGTATTGAAAATTTGGTCACCCAACTCCATAAATAATCTCCTTCAAAAAAAGTTATAGTTTTTTTTCCTCAAATTCCGGAGGATTTAATAAAAATGGAAAGCTTTTTGATTACAACTATAACAATAAGGCACACAAGACAGTAAGAAAGGACTTTTTAGAATTTTAAGGATAATTTAAAATGGAAACTAAAATCAGTTACAACCTCTTGGTGCTAGAATCTCATGTATTCTATTCCTTGATCGCTGATGACATGCGTTGAAACGAGTGATATTCGCTCTTCAATCCCAGCCATCTTTGGTCGAATACAAATTCCAACATCAAGTTTAGTCTGCTAACACCACAGGTAAGAATTTTAACATAATTACTACCCATGACGGTTTGTGTTAATCCAACATACATATGACTGTCTGGTATCAAGTAATTGCATACTGCGCTTTTGTAGATCACTTCGATCTACCTGGATAACTATGCAACACCGTTAAGGAAACAATGAAAAATAAGAATATCAAATTAAAAATTTTAAACTAAAAGAAGTCCTAATTAATCTCTAAACATCAAATACACCCATAGCAATATTTGAGATTTATTAACGCTTAAAACCCCTTTTGGTATGCGAACATTCACTAAAGTCTTTATTCTATTTCTTCTGAATCTCATTTGGCAAAACCATTTATATTCACTCGAAGATTATTCGGCAATAATTACCATTGATATTAAATCCGATGTCAGTTGTCATGGATTATCTGATGGAAGTGCTTCTTTTATTTTAGTAGGAACAGGTCCTTTTAACTATAATTTAGTGGGCGTGGAAAATGGATCAACCACAGCCGTTGTTGGTGCCATCACCTTCAATGATTTATCCGCTGGAAATTATACATTAATTGTCGAAGATGAGCGCCTGCTATTACCAAGTACTTTTGACACCCTAAATTTTACTATCAATCAACCAGCACCCTTGGCCATTAATCCAGACATCACCAATATCAACTGTAATAATCCAAATGGCAGTGTTGATTTAAATATTTCCGGAGGGTCCGGAATTTACACATCGCTACTTGATGGACTTTTAGTTAACCTGGGAATTGATGAAATAGTCGAAGTCAGCCTTGGTACCCATCTTTTTAAGATTACCGATAGCAATGGCTGTGAAACGGAAGAAGAAGTGACCGTTGGACAAACTCCTGATCCCGTGGTTTCTTTTAATGGAAATTTAAATCTCGGATGTCTGGACCAACTGGATTTAAATGCGACAGTAAATGGAGGCGGTGGTTCAAATTTATTTGCATGGGCAACCAATGATGGCAGCATTTTAAATTCACTTGGTGGCACGGCAACGATCGATGCGGCAGGCACCTATAGTGTTACCGTTACGGATATCAATGGTTGCACTTCCGAAGATCAAGTTATGGTTAGTGCTGATATTACATTGCCTGATATTAGTCTCTCCTCTCAAATAAACTTAGGCTGTCAATCTTCATCGAATATAAATGTGAATGTTGCGAATGGGGTTCAGGTGAGCTGGGAAACCGATAATGGACAAATTATTGGCAGTGCCAACGGCAGCAGCATCGAAGTGGGAGGACCAGGTGTTTATGTGGCTACCGCTTTTGATCCTTCGACAGGATGTGAATCAAGCAAATCCACCACAGTGACAGCTGATATCGTCTTACCCAATTTAAATCTTGCTTCCACCCTTAATCTGGGATGCCTTTCTCAAACGACTATTCAGTCGAATGTTGCAACGGATGTGCAAGTCACTTGGGAAACGGAAGACGGATCTATCGTTGGGAGCGTCAATGGCACGGCTATCACGGTAAATGCTCCAGGCACCTATGTTGCTGTGGCTACCAATCTCCTTGGATGTCAAACCACCGATGAAATTGTAGTAACGGCAGATATTCAGCTACCTTCATTAAACCTTGCTACCGATGTAAATCTAGGCTGCCTGGCAAATGTGAATCTGGATGCCAACGTTGGTTCTGGCACCAGTGTCGCCTGGCTTACGGCAGATGGCCACATTTTTGGCACCTCTGTGGGTTCATCGATTACCGTTGACCAACCCGGCACCTATACTGCCATAGCGACAAATTCCCTTGGTTGCAAAGACTCAGCCGCCATTAATGTGTATGTGGATGTTGATCTTCCGAGCATAAATCTGGTCAGTGAGGTAAATCTCGGCTGTCTTGCCAGTATCGATTTAAATGCAAATGTCGGTTCGGGAACTTCTGTATTATGGCTTACTGCCAATGGCAATATTATCGGCACGAGTCTGGGATCAACCATCACCGTGAGTCAGGCCGGCACCTACACGGCAATAGCTACCAACTCGATTGGATGCCAGGACTCAGCTCAAATTGTCGTTACCGCCGATATCAGTCTGCCATCAATCAATCTGGGATCCGATATCAATCTGGGTTGTAATGATCTTATTGATATATCTGCCAACACAGGCTCAGGAATAAATGTTACCTGGATAGCCCTGGAGGGAAATATTTCCGGAAATACCACCGGAAATCAAATCAGTGTAGACCAACCTGGTACTTACATGGCTATTGCCACGAATGCCATTGGCTGTCAGGATACTGATCAAATAAATGTATTTGCCGATATCAATCTACCGGTCATCGATCTTGGATCGGATCTGGAAATTGGGTGTAATGGCAGTTTAACGCTCATAGCAAATCTTTCCAGTTCCTTAAATATCGATCTTCATTGGTCTACCCTGAATGGTGGGCATATCAGTGGTTCGACGAACGGGAGTCAGGTTATCATTGATCAACCCGGTACCTACATCGCCACGGCCACCAATGTATTAACTCAATGTGCGGCTGCAGATACAATAATCGTTTCCGGCGAAGTCAGCCTCATCGACCTGGATTTAGGTGCCGATTTATCCATAGGCTGTGGTGAATCCCTGACGATAGCTGCTTCAATGCCTATAGATGTAGATTTAAATCTGGAATGGACTACTATAAATGGCCATATAACCGCGGCAATCTCAGACACCGAAATCAGTGTCGACCTGCCCGGTTTATATATCGCAACAGCGACAGACCCCATTCTTGGTTGCACCATCTCCGACACGCTTCAAATTTTTGGAGAAAATCCCTTCGTGCTTAACATCGGTCCAGACACGAGTATTTCTTGCAGTGACACGCTCATTTTACAAATCAAACAACCTAGCAACCTCCTTGATTTACAATGGATATGGTCTACTCTTGATGGGCACCTGGTGGGTGATATTGAAGGACAGGAAATTGGGATTGACCAACCAGGCACTTATATAGTAGTGGCCGAAAATACGCTTACCGGATGTTCCTCCAGCGATACTATCATTGTAGGAAGTAACGACTTTACTGTTGATCTTGGCCCGGATCAGGGTCTGGATTGCCAGGGAGTCTGCGTCATAGAAAGTAATGTGCAGGGTGTAGACGCTCCCCAATTCCAATGGAAAACCGAGAATGGTCATATTCTTGGATCAGCAACCGGTTCGACGATTACGGTAGACAAGGAAGGATCGTATCAACTCATAATTACCGATTCGGAGACCGGATGTATGGCATCGGATATCATGTATGTTCAGGGAAGTCTTAGTTTGACGATTGATGGAGATAACATCGCCAATCTGGCATGCGGTAGTACGCTCACTACTTCTGCGCAGGTGATTGGTTCTGGTGATCTGATTCCAGACTGGTACCTGGATGGAGACCTAATTCTCGAAGGCAGTAGTCAAATTGTCATCCATTCTGCAGGTATGTACATTGCCAAGGTTTCAGACTCCTTGAGTGGATGCACATTGACTGATACACTTCTCGTTGTCGAAACAACTCCCGATATTGTCCTGGAATCCTTGGGATCTCCAGATTGCGGGCAATCAATGCTATTACATGCCAATACTTCAGGAAGTACCGTCCTTGAAATTACCTGGACGAATGGAGAAGGCGTTTTACTGGCATCCGATACAAATGAGTTGGCCGTCCTTGACACAGGCCTGTACATCGTCACTGTTTCCGACCCAAGTGGTACTTGTAAGGTACAAGATTCATTAAGTATCGTTGACTTAGGATTCCGGGTATCACTCGGTCCCGACCTCAGTCTCAATTGCGGTGGCAACGTGACAGTAAGTGCCTCAATAACCAATGGCATCCCCACTTCGATGATCTGGAAAAATGCTCTGGGAGAGATCCTCGGAAATGAAGAAACACTAACTATCGAGAACGCTGGCACGTACATAGTAGTAGCTCAGGATCTTACTAATGGTTGTGTGACGACCGATACAATTATTATAAAAAATTCGGACTGGGACATCTCTTTGGGAGAAGCTCAATACACCATACCTTGTGGTGAGACCCAACTAATTCAAGCAACAGTCCACACCCAGGATTCCTTGTCTTATCTATGGAGTACGATTGAAGGCGAGATTATTGGAAGTACCACAGAATCCACGATAATTGCAGGAAGACCAGGTCTCTATACCTTGAGTGTAGAAAATCTTGCCTCTGGATGCATTGCCACCTCCAGTGTAGTTGTAAATCAGGAGGATCCCGGACCAGAGATCGAAATATCAGGAAATCAGATCCTGGACTGCTCCGGTATAAATGAACTGCAATTGATCGTATCAGGACAAAGTGAATTAGAAATTGAATGGCAAACTTTGGATGGCAGGATTAACCAAACAGATGGTCATAAAGCCTGGATTGGTGCCGCCGGTACTTATATTGTACACGCAAAAATAGCTGGCGGCGGATGTGCCAGTTCTGTAGTAATACAAATATTCGAAAATGATGATTGTGGAGACATCGAAATGACTTGCTGTCGAGATACTACCCTTAGTGAATGTAGTCCTTATTATTTTCAGCCACCGTCTGTCGATACCTCAATAAATTATACCGTCACTCAAGTCAGTGGACTGTGTAGTGGAAGTGTTTTCCCTGTTGGAAAAACTGAAATTGTTTTTATTATTTCCTATGAAACCGGTGATTTTGAGGCAGTAAGTTGGTTCGTCACCGTTGATCCATATCAAGTGGTTGCAGAAATAACCGAACCGACCTGTTTCAATGCTTCGGATGGCCATATCCGGTTGATTTTACCTGCTGAATGGGAAGCATTTCAACTACGCTGGAATACCGATGAAGAACAATTTGGAAGCGAAGCAATAAATCTCCGGGCTGGCACTTATACCGTATCGGGTCTTTCGGCTGGGGGATGTATTATCAATCAAAGTTTTCATCTCTGTCAACCTGATTCATTGACCATCTCTTCCGGATTTTCAATTAGTGCAACAGATGATCTTTCGGATGGAGCCATCAACATTACCATCGCCGGAGGAACATCGCCTTATCGATATGAATGGTATCAGGACAGTACGCTGATCTCGACCGACGAAGATTTATACTTTATGCCAGCCGGTATCTATACGTTGAAGGTAACCGACCTGATGGGTTGCAGCCAAACATGGGACAATTTAGAAATCGCAAAACTATCTTCCAAAGATGCACTGAGTTTGTTTGATCAGGTGCAGTATCCTAATGACATGATCAGGTATCTCAAGGTATTTCCCAATCCATCGGCTGAAGAGGTTCATTTAAAACTTGAATTGGAAGAGAATGCCGCCATATCGGTTTCCCTTGCTGATCAAATGGGACATCTTATGGAGAATAAACCTTCGATTTACAGCGATAATCAGGAATATAATTTTCATCTCAAAGATTATGTCCCAGGTGTCTACCATCTGGTGATTAAAATTGATGAGCGGTTATATGTCAAGAAAATATTTATCCTTAATTAGACTTTAGTGTGTTGGTGGACCGTGGCTGAGTTCTCCACGGTCCCCCTTTTTTCAACCGTCTTTACACACTGCCAAAGTCTTGTACGGCGAGCGGGTTGCCTCTTCAGCCGCTCCCCGACGATTGATGTCTGGGACGAGCATGACAAAATCCAAATGAATAATCCCGGAATAATCCCGGTGCAACTCCGTTATTGATCTGGCCCTCAGCAGTTCGGGAGTAAATTTTCATTCAACGCACTTATGCTTATAGAGCCTTCAAATGACTATTTATAGCATTTGTATCTGGTCAGATCGGGATATCTCATTATTTTAGCCTTTTACGATATAAATTCAGGCAATGATGCTCCTACGATCACTATTGGTAATTATATGTTTTCATACTATCGGGAAAATTCAATCTCAGGAGATACCTCTTCCTGAACACCCACGACCAGACTTCTTCCGAAGTAATTGGCAAAATCTCAACGGATATTGGGATTTTCGTTTTGATACCCAGAATCAGGGAGAGCAGGAAAATTGGCCCACTCAAAACATGTATAATGAGAAAATCCTGGTACCCTTTCCCTGGGGCTCGAAGCTCTCAGAAGTATCGGATGATGCGGATATCGGTTGGTATCATCGAACGATAAACGTGAGCCCGGATTGGCAAAATAAACGCACATTTCTGGTAATCGGTGCAAGCGATTGGGAAACAACTGTGTGGTTGGACGGACATATGTTAGGCAGGCACCAGGGTGGCTATACGCCATTCTCCTTCGATCTAACCCCATACCTTAAATATGGCACGGACCAGGACCTGGTGATCAAGGCGGATGACGTACGCCGGGAATTTACGCTGTATGGCAAGCAAGGTTATGGAAATGCGCGCGGCATTTGGCAGACCGTTTATCTCGAAAGCAGGGGAATACAATATCTCGATGCCTTACATATTCAGCCAGATATTGATGAAGGATCCATTAGGGTCACTGCTTATCTGGACAAACCCGCAACTTCGGATATTCCTTTGAATCTGCAAATCACCAATGCTGTACCTCCTATCCAGACGAGCAAAATTATTACCACCGGACAGCATAAAATCACTTTCAATATCAGTATTCCGAATGCTCGTTTGTGGGATTTGTCTGATCCCTTCCTCTATGATGTATCAGCAAAACTTGGTGAAGATGAAATTCAAACCTATTTCGGGATGCGAAAGATTTCCGTGGCCAACCTGCCCGGCACTGACTATCCATACGTTGCCCTGAACAACAAACCAATCTATCTTGAGCTGACATTGGACCAATCCTATCATCCTGAAGGATTTTATACATTTCCCTCCGATCAGTTTATGCGAGAGGAAGTTGAAAAAGCAAAATCCATTGGTTTAAATGGAATTAGAACACATGTAAAAATAGAGGTCCCCCGAAAATTATATTGGGCAGACAAACTAGGCGTCTTAGTGATGGCTGATGTGCCCAACAGTTGGGGTGAACCCGATCAATTTATGCAGCAAGAAGCGGAATATGGACTTCGGGAAATGATTAAAAGAGATTATAATCACCCCGCAATATTTTCCTGGATCATCTTTAATGAAACCTGGGGTTTAATCAGCAAGGTAATGATCAATGACAAAGAAGAAAGGAAGTATCTTCCAGAAACACAAAACTGGGTTGCCTCGATGTACTATCTGGCAAAGTCATTAGATCCTACACGCCTCATTGAGGATAATTCCATATGCTGTGGAAGAGGTCACACCGTATCAGACCTGAACAGTTGGCATGCTTACCTGCCGGGCTGGGAATGGGATGAACATCTGCAAAACATCTCTGACAACACCTATCCGGGAAGCCCATTTGACTACGAACCTGGATTTAAGCAGACCAATGCTCCAAATATCAATTCAGAATGTGGTAACGTGTGGGGCTATGACGGCAGCACCGGAGATGTCGATTGGAGTTATGATTATCATAGAATGATGAATACCTTCAGAGAGTTCCCGAAAATAGCGGGATGGCTTTACACAGAACATCATGATGTGATTAATGAATGGAATGGGTACTGGCGCTTTGACCGAACCAATAAGATGACCGGTGTCGAAGAAATCCTACCCGGTATGGGCATCAGTGATTTTCATGCACCAGTGTATATTTCCACAGGAAATGACATTTGTCTGGATGTACAGGCAGGTTCTGAGATTAAAGTCCCTCTCTATTTATCATCCATGACGGACCTTGATTACGGTCAAACTCTAGACCTCAAATTTAATCTTGGTTTTACCAATACCGCTGGAGATTATAATGTGGTTCTATCAGATCTAGAAGAAATTTCCTATCGTCCTTGGATCCAGGAAAAATTGCCCTCCCTGACTTTAAAAATGCCAAATGAAAGTGGACTCGCGGTGCTAACTTTGCAACTAGTCAATTCTAAAGGCGATGTAATACACCATAACTTTATGCACTTTGTTATTAATGGAGAAGCAAATGAAAATGAAAATATTAAAATAATAGATCGGAAGGCAGCTGACTTCTCCAGTGAAGAATGGAGCACAAAACAGTGGAGTGTCCTTGATGGGAAAAAAATAAATGGTGCGGGTAGTGGTCACTTCAGCTATACCTTCGAATTTCCCTCAGACCTTAAAATCAATAAATACAAGAATATCTCCTTCGTTGCAGAATTATCGGCTAAAGAATTGTTTGTAAAAGATCAAGACGAGTCCTTTAATCAGAATCAGGACTACATGAAAGGATCGAGGGTGGCACCAAGTAGCAATCCCAATTCCTACCCTATGACCGACGAAACCACTTTTCCTTCCAGTATTGAAATCTATGCAAATGGTATTAAAGTTGGTTCAGAAACCCTGGCAGATGATCCGGCCGATCACCGGGGCGTCTTGTCCTGGCATGCCCAACCTCATGATAAAAAATTGAGGGAAGCTGGATCTTACGGCTACCTTGTACAAATCCCCTTGTCGAGGAGCATGGTTCGCAAAGCAGCCAAGGAAGGTAAGCTGGAAATAAAAATACAGACTAAAGGAGAAGGAGGCATAGCCATATATGGCAAAGAATTTGGTCGTTATCCTGTAAATCCCAGCTTAATTTTAAGAAAATGAATTTATTTTTTTAATGGGAAACTTTTATACTTTTTAGACGAATCAGAAGTACCTCCACATTTTTTTTGGCATCATATTTCAACCGGGATCATGCTCCGTTGAATTTACTCAATAGATTTAGCCGATTTAATAAATGCCCGGGAAAAATAATTCCGGAAGTCAAAAGCGACGTCTTTTAAGAACAAATTCAGACTTTGTCGGCTGACAATACACAGACAACGGTGCACATGCCAATTGCCTTTATTGCCGGTTGAATACTTCCATCAGGATGTTTGTATAAGATTTTATTAACCGTCCAGCTATACTTATCCAACGGGATCTGCAAATCTTCAATCTGGTGCATCAGATCAGGCTGACTTTTGATCCACTGCATTTGTTGACTTTTTGTTTTTACACTCGGTCGCGATTCCTTATCCTCATATAAGACGGTCCACACCACCGGCACATTAAATTCCTCGTGAAATTCTGAAGTACCCGAATCAATTCGGTCCGCCTTTAAAGCTGATTCCCAATCAATGGCCATATCTGGATAGTCTTGTCTCAACTGTTTAACGATTTCCAGTTCACCGGGTCGGTATCCCCTTTGAAAAAAATAAGGCCAATAGCTTGCTTTAATACGTACGGGAATTGCATGTCCTGGAATTTCCATAAAAACCACAAAATGTGGCGAAGCATAGATTTCCGGCACTTCACCATTGCTATTGGTAAAAAGAAGTTCCAGGGCCATATTTAATATAGGATTTTTGCCGATGCCACAAGCCCAGATATTTATTTTTGTGTCCGGATCAATAGCCGTTGGTTCAGGGGCTGATATTAATCCCGACGTGACTGCATGGTACAGGTCTTTGGGATAGGCCCGACCACCTTCTTCAGTCATCGGGACCGATAATCCACCCCACATATTACCATGTGCTACCAGATTAATTACCCCCCAGGCTGCGTCTTCCGAATTACGATTAAGATAATTTATAACGGATTGCAGAGAATGGCAATGCTTTACAACAACATCCGTTTTTTCTGACGAGTCAAGAAGGAAATGCCTTTCTGCAAGAGAAAAATACTGTTGTCCATCCTTATCACTACCAAGAATGAACGTGATCGTGGGTCTGCTTCCACTCGATTGAAACAGTTCTTTCTGGGAACTCATTTCCAGTTGGACAGTGCGCAAAAAAATGATAATAATAGCTAAAATGGATACCATGATCAGCAATACGAAACTGGATTTCCTCATTCCTTTTCTAATTAAAATATTGCAAAAAAAACTTCTCTGAATCTATTGAAGATGACCACTCTATCCTACGGTCGCCGCACAAATTTTATGACGATACGATCACCCTTCGCCAGTACCTCTTTAAGAGAATTGAGTATTTGCAAAATTGCCCGTCTTCTGCTACCACTGATTTCGAACCCGTCCAGATAAATTTTACTTTCCGTCAATGTCTGTGCAACGTCAATAACCAGCTTTTTATTCATCCATTGATTCTGCCAGGATTCATCCCACATGGAAATAGCCCTATTGAATTCCTCGGTCAGCGTTCTTTTCAATGGATCCTGACCTTCCAAAACCAGAGCACTTAAGTTTAATTTTGCCGGAATTTTATTGGCCACCGATACTCCATCGATCTCCATTTCGAATCCAACCGCATAATTAGAAACATTCTGAGGAAGTGGTAATGGTTGCTTAATTCTTGTCACTACACCGTCACTGTTTACTTTTTCTATCTCATCAATGGCGACAAATGATGTATAGTCCGTAAGTAGATTATAGGTTAAGCCCAACTGGGTTATCTTCTGTTTTCTTTTTTCATCTGCTGTGAGGCCAATGAAGTCACTATTCCACCGTATTTTTTCTCTGGCCCATAAATATCTGAGTGCAGCATGTTTTGTATTGGAAAGTTGGGAATTAATATCTATTCTTTCCTCAAAGTCTTTAC
>JAGQWV010000858.1 GCA_020437045.1 Saprospiraceae bacterium
ATGAATATATCGGCATGCTCTGGGCTAAATTGCGCTAAAAGAGAAAAAATGCGTCAATTAGAAAATTAGCAGGTTAATACAGGAAAGGAGAGAGGCGAATCTACATTCGCCAAGAGGCGATTAAGTGGCAATGGTCTTATTCGATATGATTTATTCCTCAACGGAAAAAGCCATCTTCTAACCGGTGGCACGGCCCTTGCTGTAAAGTGTCCAGTACGGGCATTATTGACTAAATATTTCTAAAGTCTTTAACAAAATTCAATGAAAAAAGCACTGATTACCGGAATCACCGGACAGGATGGAGCTTATCTCTCGGAGTTACTCCTGAGTAAAGGATATGAAGTTCACGGTATCAAGCGGCGAAGTAGTCTCTTCAATACCCAGCGGATTGATCATATTTATGAAGATCCTCACGTCCGAAACCGGCATTTTATATTGCACTACGGAGATCTGTCGGATTCGACGAATATCATCCGGATCATCCAGGAAGTACAACCCGATGAGATTTATAATTTGGGAGCCATGTCTCATGTCAAGGTGAGTTTCGATGAGCCGGAATATTCTGCGGATGTTGACGGTATCGGTACATTGCGGATTCTCGAAGCCGTACGGCTGCTGGGCTTGACAGAAAAGACGCGGATCTATCAGGCATCTACCTCGGAGCTTTATGGTTTGGTTCAGGAAGTGCCGCAATCGGAAAAGACTCCCTTTTATCCGCGGTCTCCTTATGGTGTGGCCAAGCTCTATGCCTTTTGGATCACCGTAAACTATCGTGAAGCCTATAACATGTATGCCTGCAACGGAATCTTGTTTAATCATGAAAGTCCATTGCGGGGAGAGACCTTCGTAACCCGGAAGATTACCAGGGCAGCAGCCAAGATATCACTGGGCCTTCAGGATAAACTCTATATCGGCAATCTCGATGCAAAAAGAGACTGGGGCCATGCCAAAGATTACGTCGACGCCATGTGGCGCATTCTCCAGCAGGATACCCCGGAAGATTTCGTCATTGCCACCGGAGTGACGACATCCGTACGAGACTTCATTCTCAAATCCTTTAAAGAAGTGGGTGTTCATCTTCGCTTTGAAGGCTCCGGAAAGGAGGAAATTGGCATCGTTGATCAACTGGATGAGGAAATAACGCACCTAAAACCCGGTCAGGAGGTCGTTGCTGTTGATCCCCATTATTTTCGCCCCACGGAAGTCGATCTGCTCATTGGCGATGCTACCAAATCAAGAGAAAAATTAGGTTGGATCCCGAAATATTCCATCGATGACCTGGTAAAGGAAATGGTGGCTGCCGACCTCGAACTTTTTAAAAGAGACCAGACCCTGAAAGAAGCTGGGTTTGTGGTACGTAATCAATATGAGTAGGAGGATGCCAAGTTTACCTCTCGCAAAGATCGCAAAGCGACACAGAGTATATCAGCACTTAATACTGTGAAAGATTATTCCAGTTATACAGAAAACCAATTATCGGAGCTTTTGATCGGGATTTGTATAGAAATACATCGGGAATTAGGCCCTGGTTTGTTGGAATCTGTCTATGAAAATGCAATCACTTTTGAGCTTGCTGATTTAGGATTATTTTTTGAAAGACAGAAGAAAATTCCAGTTTACTATAAAGAGAGAGAAATTGGTGCTGGATTTAGAGCAGATTTTATTATTGAACAAAGACTGCTTATAGAACTCAAATCTATCGAAAGATTGACTGATTTTGATAAAAAGAAAACGAGAAATCATCTAATTCTTACAGGGCTTAAATTGGGACTATTGATCAATTTCAATGTTCCATTGTTAAAGAATGGTATCGTTCGAATAGTTAATAATTTATAATATTTAAACTTTGCGTTCTCGGCGAACTTTGCGAGAGGATACAGATACAATTTTATGCTTTTAAATT
>JAGQWV010000859.1 GCA_020437045.1 Saprospiraceae bacterium
TATTTTTGAATTTGCTTATCAGGATCCCCAGAACCTCAATGATATTGTCGATAATTTAAAATTGATAAAATCGGTAGATTTTGATGTAGTTATACTGCGAACTTCCATCCGAGGATTTGGGCTCCATAAGCACATTCATGTTTGGATAAGTTCTCAGGATTATGACAATGCAAATCTGATGATATTATTAGCCTATATTATCATCGGGCATCCCGATTGGAAAAATGCCGAAATAAAAATCTTTGCTATTTTCCCTGAACATAAGATAGACGAAGAGCGTGCCCGTCTTTCCCAATTAATCGAAGCGGGGCAATTACCCATTTCCACCAAAAATATTACCCCGATTCCACAACAATTGGATGTAAGTACAGACACTATTATTGAGAATTATTCGATCGATGCAGACTTATGTATTATCGGATTTCGAGAAGAAACCGTCAAACATGATGGCTCTGAATTTTTTCTAAGAATTGGAAATATTGGCAATATCATGTTTGTTAATGCAGCTGCACAAAAAATGATTGTCAAATAAAATCACTATTCCTGAATATTTCTGTCAGGAGGCCGTTGAAATACCTCAGTTGATACTGACCTGACCTGACTGCATCGGCCCCGGCACCGAAGCAGCTATAGCACATAAATGACCAGGGCAGGGTTCAACAAAGTCTAAAACGATGAGAAACGGCACACCCTCTTTTATTGTCGGATTGCCAGCGCAAGACGGGTATTTCGTCGGCCTCCCTAAAGCCTGCCTATCATCTCCACCAATCTCTTTTCCTCCCTTTGCCAACACCATTCTTGACGTGCTTTCAAACATTCCAGATGAAGATTAAACCAATAATTACGGTCCTGTAAGAGATGATTGACAGCATAAACGATTGATGACTGCTTGAGATCATACACTGGTGCACCAATGCGGAATTGATCATAATATCGCCGGTATTCCGGAAAATCCATGAATACCTGGGGCATTCCTGCATGTATGTAATCAAAAAATTTGTTTGCCAGGGAATATTTGTAACTATCGGATGTCTTATCCAGCAGATTAATTCCGACCCGGGCTTTAAGCAGCAACTTATCTAATTCATTTGGTGGTACATACCCTTGGAAAATAATCTTATGCAGCAAATTTTCCTTGGTGGCTATTGACCATAATTCTTCCCGGATATCACCATCACCGATCAGAATCAATTTAGCATTAATCTCATGCATGGCTCGTATGATCTCCGGCAATCCTCTTCCCCTATTGAGTACTCCTAGATAAACTAATATATCCTCCCGTATCGATCCAGGTTCTTCCGTTTTCAAAAGTGGAAAATTCCTTACCACTTCAAACGGTTTACCATATCGCTCTTCCAATTTCTCTCCAATACTTTTTGAAACAGTATACCGCAATTGCGTCCGGGGAATTCCCTCCCGGGCAATTTTCATCCAGTAGTTTTTCACCTTTAGCCTTCCTTCAAGTTCTGGCACTTCTTCAAACCACTCATGTGCGTCGAAGATCACCTTGGCATTCCTGCTCTTAGCTGCTTTAACTACCGCTTTGAGTGTATCATAATCGACAGCACCAAAGATATCTGCATTTATTTTTTTTAAATAAAAAAATAAGCGAATATTAAATTCAGCATAAAATCTGGGACCCTGATTAAAGTAACATTTTATCCGATGTGTATTGAAGCTGAAATTATCCAAAGGTTTTGACTGTGGCAATTGGCGCCCCACCAGCGTGACCTGGTATCCACTCCTTTGAAGGGTGTCACAAATCCGGATCATTCGCCGATCCTGACTAATATCGTTGGTAACAGCAAAAACAATTTTTTTCATGATTTTTCGGACTTCAACCGTAAGACTCCGTTAAATTTAACTACAGCTTCTTCATTCAATAAATATTGTAAAACCGTAATAACCCAGGTACGCTCCGTCTGTTTAAAAGAATCCAATAATTCCGATACCGGATATTCCTGTAATTGTAACTTTTCAAAAATTCTTTTTCGTAAAACAAGGTAGTCCGCTCTTTTCATTTTTTTTCTTCCTGCGGCCCGGCAATTATCACAGACACCACAATCGACCTCTAATGTGTCATTAAAATAATGCAGTAAAAATCTCTGTCGGCAGCGAGATGTAACAATATAAGCTAATATTTGATCAATGCCTTTTCTTTTCGCATTTTTTCTAAATTGAAATTGCTTTTGGTCTATATTAAAATTATCGGCTAAAACACGTTCACGCATTAATGTTATCCTTGGCGAATCAACCGGTTCTGTATATTCGATGATTTCTTCCTGATGCAATGCTCGTAATAATTGCCTCACTTCAATCTTTGACTTCTTTAATAGATCGGCCAGGTATTCTTCTTTAATTGCCACAGCGTCTGACATGATTCCCTGATACAGCCGCAGTAAGATTTTGATGATGGCATCATGGTTCTCATGTCTGATTTGATAGTCATACAGCACCTCCCTGTTTACTCTAAATCGCACCCGGGCAGTTTGATGGAATGCATCCGACAAATAGATCCAACCATCCTGTTCGATGATCTTCAAGATACTCCAGGTCTCCTGGGCGTCTAGTTGATACTGATTGATGAACTTGATAAAATCAAAGGGAAATGTGCTTCCTTCACCACTGCCGACGGCCAACTTAAGGTAATTGGCTAATGCCCGGTATACTCTTTTAATTTCTTCCAGGGAAGGAAATTCACGATCAAAACCTTGCTCCAGTTTGATCCGGTCATGTTCCTGAAAAAGAATAATGGCGTATGCATCTTTACCATCTCTACCTCCTCTTCCTGCTTCCTGATAATATGCTTCCAGACTATCGGGCAGGTCATAGTGAATGACCATACGGACATCAGATTTGTCGATGCCCATCCCAAATGCGTTGGTTGCCACCATGATTCTGACCTTTCCACCCAGAAATTCAGACTCCCTTTGATGTCGGGTATCTGCATCCAAACCTGCATGATAATATGTACTAGAGATACCCCTGAGCTGCAAAACCTCTGCAAGTTCTCTGGTCAGCCGGCGGTTGCGAACATAGATAACTGCTGCACCATGCAGTTTGGAAACCAATTGGAGACACCGCTCCCGCTTATCTTCGACCGTCAAAACTCCAAATTTGAGGTTCGGCCTTAAGAAGCCGGCCTTATATACGACCACCTCCTGCATTTCCAGTTTCTGCGCGATATCCTGCACAACCTCTTCGGTTGCCGTAGCCGTCAGAGCAATCACCGGAACCTTTGGATGCCATTTTCTAACCTCAGCAATATGCAGATAGGCCGGTCGGAAATCATAGCCCCACATACTGATGCAATGTGCCTCATCGACAACCAGATATTCAAGTGCTAGTCTTTGCAATACCAGAACAAAGTTGGAAGATTGCAGGCGTTCGGGAGAAATATAGAGCAACTTCAAGTCTCCGAACCTGGCTTCGTCCAAAATTCGCTCAATCTCTTTATAGTGGAGACCACTATGGATGCAACGTGCCTTAATGCCCCGGCGCCGTAACTGATCGACCTGATCATTCATAAGCGCAATCAAGGGAGATATTACCAGGGTTAATCCCTCTTTCATTAAAGCCGGAACCTGAAAACAAATCGATTTACCCCCACCAGTCGGCAACAGGGCAATGACCTCCTTACCACTCAGTATTTCATAAATAATTTCCTCCTGAAGTGGTCGAAAAGCATGGTATCCCCAATATCGTTGTAGTATATCGACAGGCTTCACCACCTACATGCAATTTGCCATGAAGGTAGTCTTTCTAAAGTAGTTTTTTCCGGGCAGAAGACATGATACCTTTGCCTGGATTACCTGATAAAATAGAAGAAATGCTTAGTAAGGCAATGGACAACCACCTTTGCCACTGAATAGATCATAGAAATGGTAGGAGATGGTAAAGTTTCCCACAAAGTACCAGTCGTTGTATTTAGGATTACCCCGCAATGCTCCTCTCCTCTCCTCAGGCTCTAATCCGGTTACTTCCTGTGCTCTGTCGGCTAAATTAGCGGCGAGAGTGCCTCTTGCCTGAGCCAGGTCCCGATAACTGGCGTAAGTACCACTAACATCATCTAAATAATCCGTAAAGGTAATCCTGGGTCCAAATTCAACAGCAATAGTGATAGAAGAACTTAGAGAATATTTCAATCCGCCACCAAAAGGTATGCTGATGATGTTCAAACTATAGAAGTCTTTATCGTAACCGCTTAAACCTTGTCCCTCGGTACCTAATGGCTGTAAGAAGATCGTTCGACCCTGATAAACCGTCTTAGGATTATAGTACATGTAGGCAATACCGGCAAATACATATGGAGAAAACTTCTTAAATCCGGTTGGATCAAAACCAGGATAGTTATATTCGATCAGTGCGGATAGCTCACCGAAATTGGAATTAAAATTCAAGTTTCGGTCTTTTCGGCTATCACCGTCTGCACCCGCAATATGACCATATACGAAAGATAGTCTCGCGGCCCAATTTTCATTAAAATTCTGCCGACCAAATATTCCAAAAGCAGGTCGCACATAATTCATCTTGTTAAACAGTCCATTAGGTGATAAATCACCTTCATAGACGCTGCCCCCAGCCAGCAATCCCCCTTCAAAATATTGAGCATGGACTACAGTATTAGCTAGCAATAGCATAGCAAAAACCAAATATCGGAACCGGACTTGTACCATTTCGTCGTAAATCTCGTTAATCTTATACTAAAATGAAGCCGGGATCGTGGATAAGGTATACATTTGCACCACCTCATCTCCATGGTCACCGCTTATAGAACAAATATTTGGCCAAATTATTTTTTTCAAACAGTAAATACACATGAAAGTATTCTTGAAAACACCCCTGATCATAGCTTTTTTAATCCTCTCTTTTCTTTCTTCTTCTGCTCAACCTCCCGAAAATTGGTTTAACCTGGATCCTGAGCAAGACGGTATAAACGGTGTTAGTACTGAACGAACCTATGCAGAGCTGCTAAAAGGTCGGGCCGCTACCGAAGTTATCGTGGCTGTCATTGATGGAGGAGTGGATCCGCAGCACGAAGATTTAAAGGATGTCATGTGGAAAAATCCAGGTGAGATCCCCGGCAATGGAATTGACGATGACAAAAATGGTTATATAGACGATATCTATGGATGGAACTTTATCGGGGGAAAAGATGGTCAAAATGTACATCATGATACTTATGAACTAACCCGGATCGTAGGAGAACTGGAGAAGAAATATGCCAATGCCAATCCGGCAAAACTCTCGGGCGATGAAAAGAAGGAATATGCCAAATTTCTATCCATGAAAAAAGATATTGATGAAAAACGGGAAAAAGCATCAGCGCAAGTAGCCCAGTACGATCAGATACTGAGCTATATCAATTTTGCTTTAAAAATGGCTCGCGAAGCTTTAGGAGATGCTCCCATCACGGAAGAAGCCATTAACAATCTGGATGATAGTAAATATGGCATGGTCAAATCATTTTTCGATCAACTACTACCACAGATGGGTGGCTTCGAGGGAAATGTGGATGACCTGGAGAAATTAGTTCTTGCAGATTTCGAAGAAGCTCTAGACCATGAAAAGAACAAAGTTGAATATTCGTACAATACCGAATTCAATCCACGAACTATTGTCAAAGACAATTATAGTGATATATCGGAACGGTACTATGGCAATAATGACGTGAAAGGCCCTGATGCTTTCCATGGCACGCATGTGGCTGGTATTATTGCTGCCAGCCGGAACAATGATTTGGGTATAAAAGGTGTTGCCAACCATGTGAAAATTATGGCTGTCAGGGTAGTACCTGATGGTGATGAAAGGGATAAGGATGTGGCCAATGGTATCCGATATGCTGTAGACAATGGTGCCAAAATTATCAACATGAGCTTTGGCAAAGGTTTTTCGCCTTCAGAAGGTGAAGTGGAAAAAGCTATCAAATATGCAGAAAAGCACGATGTATTGTTGGTCCATGCGGCTGGCAATGATGGTCAGAATAATGATGAAGAAGCCAATTATCCTAACGCCACTTTTGACAAGAAAAAAAGCCTGTTTGGAAGGAAAAAAGCAGCTAATTGGATCGAAGTAGGTGCTCTTAGTTGGGAAGGAGGAGAAGATATGGTAGCCAGTTTCAGCAACTACGGAAAGAACAATGTAGACCTTTTTGCCCCCGGACATCAGATATATTCAACCACCCCTGATGGTGGTTATAAAGAAGCTTCGGGAACCTCCATGGCTAGTCCGGTTGTTGCTGGTGTTGCTGCAGTGATAGAGTCTTATTTTCCCAGTTTACATGCTAAAGATGTAAAAGAGATCCTTACCCATAGCGCACGGCCATACCTTGGAAAAGTTCGAAAACCTGGTTCTACAGACCTGGTTCCCTTTAAAAACTTATCGGTAAGTGGAGGAGTGGTTAATTTGAAATCAGCAGTAATGCAAGCTTTGCAGTCCACCGGACAAGGTAGTTCCATGCCAAACCAACCTGCCAAAGGAAAAGAAAGAGTTTAGTAGTCCATCTCCGGGCTTTAATTTTAAATTATTAGAGCCATAACTCTTTGAGATGCTTGTCAGATAGGAATTTGCACTTAGGGTTTCTCTCTGACAAGCATTTTCGAAACCACCATGCTATTTAGTAGAACTTATCGCTGTAGGGCATTGAAATAAAGTCAATAGACATTGACTGTTTTAATGCAATTGTCATTCAGCGTTTCGTTCATGATCGTGATGATCTTCTCCTTATTGAGCGTAAGTTCATGACGCAGCGGTGCACTGTTGATCGTTACGGTGAGTGCGCCAGCTCTAAACTTGATATCAGTAGTATATTGCTGAATCGTAGGTCCGAAACATTTTTTCCAGGCATCTTTAATAGACATCAGAAGATACTTGTCCTTCAATTGCGGGGTATTAATCACCTGTAGTAATATTTCTTTTAAAGTCTGTTCATTTCTATCTTTCAACATATCAACTGAGGAGATTAAACTATTTCAAACTTCTGAAATTCAACATCATAGGAACTGATCATTTGACTTATCTGCTGCCACTGTGTGTCGGTAATAAATACTTGCCCAAAAGTATCACTTAAAATAATACTCAACAAGTGATCCACTCGAAAGCGATCCAATTTATCAAAAACATCATCTAACAACATGATGGGTTGGTCATGCAATTGCTCCCGGATATAGTCTAACTGTGCCAATTTAATTGCAAAAATTAAACTTTTCTTTTGTCCCTGAGATCCATATAGTTTGGCATCTCTTCCATCAATGGTACTGTCAATTACATCACGATGCACCCCACCATAGGTACGTCCATTCATCCGGTCTCTATGTTGATTTCGTCTGCATAGATCGATAAAATTGGACGCTGCCAACTCCGATCGATATTCGAGATCAACGGGTTCCCGGCCTTCGCACATCACTTCATAATACTTCTGAACGCTATGGAGCAAGCTATCAAAAAATTGCTGCCGTGCTTCATATATATATGATGCTGAAGCACTCATTTTATGGTCATAGGCTTCTAATAGCAGTGGATCAAACGATCCTTTTTCTTGCCAGCTTTTGAGTTGGGCATTCCGTTGCTTCAACAGACGATTGTACATCACCAAATGGCTCAGATACTGCGGATCACATTGAGACAATGTACTATCTGCTAATTTCCGTCTCTCGCTATTAGAGGAATTGATTAAATTAAGATCATCCGGGGTTATCATAACCACCGGCATAATACCAATGTGATCTAATGCTCTTGGTACCACACGACCATCCTGTTCAATAACTTTCTTTTTACCTTTTGGCAGCTTCATGACGATACTCGTCTCTCCATCAGGCTTGACCAGCAATCCTTCCATACGAAAGAAATCTGCGCTATCATGGATCAGCTGTTGATCAGTAATGCTAAAATTGCTCCTAGTCATGGCCATGGTA
>JAGQWV010000860.1 GCA_020437045.1 Saprospiraceae bacterium
AGATGCCGACTGGTGGAAACCGGGAACTCTTTACAAACCCGAGGGGGAATTGATAAATACTTTACAGAACTTTGATGTTATGAAGGTATTAGCCCTCAAAAAGCTTATAGATCGTTCAAAGAATAAACGGGGTCGCAACTGGATTGGTCATGTGGTATTTTGGATAATACTTCTGATTATTTTAATTGCATCTGACTTTACCCAGGTAGGGTGGCCACTAGTGATGTATCAAAAATCGGTTGATATCATCTTCTACGCAACGATTATATATATCAATTTGCTATATCTCATTCCCAACTTCCTGACACATAAGCGATTCTGGACTTACGTCGCCCTCCTCCTATTAGCTGTACTTGTCCTGACCCCTATAAAGATAGCCATGCAGGTATTGTTGTTTGCCGATACCCCATCCTTTCAAAACTACTTTATTGAAAATCAGTCCTACTTCTTTATGTCCATGTTTCTGGTAGGTAGCTCATCAACCATATATGGAATTTTGTCTGACTGGTTTGTTCATTAATCCGAAAAAATGGAACTTCAAACCCAGACTATGCAGTCTGAATTGAAATTTCTCCGATCTCAGATAAATCCTCATTTCCTGTTTAATACTCTAAACAATTTATATGCACTTACCTTAAAGAAATCTGATGATGCTCCGGAAATTGTGCTAAAACTTTCGGAAATGATGCGGTATATGCTTTATGAATGCAACGAGCGCAGAGTCCCACTGCAAAAGGAAGTGGCCTATATGAAAAACTACCTGGACCTCGAGAGACTACGCCAACACGAATCTATCGATATCCAATTTAATCAAACCGGTGATATCTCAGATCAGTCCATTGCCCCTTTGTTGCTAATTCCTTTTATTGAGAACAGCTTTAAACACGGTGTGGGAAGTCAGATCAATCATGGCTTTGTCAACATTGACATGAATGTTCAGGGTAACAAATTGACATTTATTATCGAAAATAGTAAAGGGCCTTCGCAACCACGCCAGGTACATCGCAAATCGGGGGGAATCGGTTTAGTCAATGTACGCAGGCGACTTAATCTGATATATGATGATCAATATCATCTCAAAATATCAAATGAACCTAATATTTATCGTGTCACTTTAGACTTAAACCTTTAACTTATATATCATGGAAATTAGCACCTTAATTGTTGATGATGAACCGCTTGCACTCGATGTATTAGAGACTTACATCGATAGGATGCCCGAACTTAAATTGATCACTCGCTGTTCCAATGCATTTGAAGCGAATGAGGCTCTGACTTCTCACTCAATCGATCTAATGTTTCTCGATATTCAGATGCCGCAACTCACTGGTATAGATTTTATCAAAACCTTGAAAAATCCTCCACTTGTCATTTTTACCACTGCCTTTCCAAACTATGCCATCGAAGGTTTTGAACTTGATGCCGTGGATTATCTTCTCAAACCAATATCGGCTGATCGCTTCATGAAAGCAGCAAACAAAGCGATCGAACAAATAAGACTTCGCCAGTCGAAACCATCCGGAGACTTGTCTGTAGATGAGACCGAATTTATCTTTGTCAAGGCTGATAAGAAGTATGTAAAAGTTAAATATGATGACATTATCTATATCGAAGGGCTCAAAGATTACGTCATTATAAAATTGGGTACAGGACGCATCATTACCTTACAGACTATGAAGAGCTTGGAGGACAAACTACCACCGAGGGTTTTCAAAAGAATTCACCGTTCTTACATTGTGAATTTGGATAAGATAAATGCCATCGTGGGTAATATGGTAGAGGTCATGGAAAATGGTAAGGCAAAACACCTGCCGGTGGGAAAAAATTATCGAGATGACCTTCTAGATATGGTTCAGCGCAATAAGCTTTAGAGCCTGAATACCTGTCAGTTATGCAAGGTTAGATACTAACGCACAATCTCTAATCGCTTTCGGATTTTTTTATCATTATCCAGCAGCAGTTCCAGGATGTAAGTACCGCTTGGCAGATTACTCACATCCATCTGTAAATCAGCAGAACTTAAATCTTTGACCAACTGGCCATAGGCATTAACGAGGTTTCCTGATCGGACATTGGAGGGTAAAGTCACCCAATCCGATGCAGGGTTAGGATAAATCTGAATATCATCTGTGGTCAACTGATCTCTACGGATGGTCACATACACCTCGGTGTCTTCCAAAGCATAGAGATCTTTGCTACCTAATATACCAATTCTCTTCCCTACTAACTTTTTTCTAAAAAGCTCATCCAGGGATCTGAATCCATTGAGGTCTTCCTCGACAATAAACTTAATTTGGCCAACCACTCCATGGCCATGAATTGGCTCTTTGTCGACCTTGCCTATTCCCACATCGATGATCCCATCTTTAGGACTCTTCGCAAAAGCGATCACACTATTGGTCGGATTGAATATCCCATCTTCCGCCAGCGTAAACTGCACACTGCTGGAATCAACAAACCTGCTTCCGATTTCAAGCGTAAAATTCATACCCAGCAGATCATCTACCGGGTAGGCTGAGCTACCCAATGAGACTTCAATAACAGCCCAGTCCCCGGCTTGAACCACCGGTGTTAAAACATCTAGTTGTAAAGGCACTGCATCATAGCCCAGAGGTGGAGAAGGTACGATACTATGGGCTTTCATATAATGCATGTTTAGCGGCCCAAAGTCTTTGGTTGAGATCAGT
>JAGQWV010000861.1 GCA_020437045.1 Saprospiraceae bacterium
CACCTACGGTATAACGAAAAAATAAGAACTCACGTTAATAATAATCAACGAAAATCATATTATGAAACCCAATCCGATGAGTGCCTATGTCTGAATTAGACCACATTGTCAGAGTACTGAAGAGTGGAGGAACCATCTTATATCCTACTGATACCATCTGGGGTATCGGTTGCGATGCTACCAATGCTGGTGCGGTAGATCGTGTCCTGAATCTTAAAGTACCCAATGTTGACCAACCGCTGATCGTGCTAGTAGATAGCATTCAAATGTTGCATCGCTATGTTTCTGACGTTCATCCCCGAATCGAGACGTTGCTTTCTTACCACCAACGTCCCTTGACAGTTATCTATGATGATTGTCATAATTTACCGCATAATGTACTGGATGGGCATGGATCTGTGGCCATCCGGGTTACTTTAGATCCATTTTGTCGTGAGGTGATAGGTAGTCTCGGTCGACCATTGATCGCCAACGATGCCAGTGATTTTAGTATGGATCTGCCTATCCGATTTTCTGACATTGATCACCAGATTATGAATGGAGTCGATTATGTAGTAAACTACAAACAAGATCAGGTAAATGATGAATTTCCGTCGGTAATCGTAAGATTAACAGATAAATCTGAACTAGACTTTATTCGGGAATAGTATCTCCCCGAAATACTTCCATGGCGGTTTTGATTTCGTCGTCGTCATTGACTTTATCTTCAAAATACCTGGCTTCACCGTAATGGTGCCATTTTAGCAAATGGTAATATCCTCGCAATAATTTGTCCCTGGTAGTTGTATCCAGTTGATGATCATTAGAAAAAACAGGTCTATGCATGATCAGATTGGAAAAGGTGTCCAGATTATTGCCAGCCTCCAGATTGCTGGCTATATCATTATGATGCTGTAGGTAGAATTTGAAAGCATCGGAATACATCATTGGTTCGTGTAACTTCCAGCTCTTTGTGAAATAAAATGAATCGGCGGGTACAAACACATCCGGTACAATTCCTTCTCCCGAAGGTCGTAGTTTGCCCTGGGAATCATTCATCGCATGTTCTGGATCTATGGCAATACTATCACTGGTAAATAATTCACCATTAAGAAACCGATCATCCACTTCTTCTTCATATGCATTTCGATCCACATAAGATTTTTGAATGGATCTTCCAGAGGGGAGATAATATCTCGCAACGGTAAGATTGATCGCAGATTCCGGGGTTAGGTCATACATTTCCTGTACCAGACCTTTCCCAAAAGAACGTCTTCCGATAATGGTGGCTCTACCCAGATCCTGGAGCACACCCGCTAGTACTTCGCTGGCAGACACCGAATTTTCATTAATGATCACCGCTATTTGATCTAAAGGAAAAAAGATTTTTCCGGTACTTTTATATTCTACCCGCTTGGTATGTAAACCCTCGGTATAAAGTAGCAGTTGGTCTCGCTCATTAACCAATTGATTGATGATCTTAATAACCTGATCCAAAGATCCTCCGGGATTTTCACGAACATCAATAATTAAGTTTTTCATGCCTTGATGTACCAGACCTTCCACGTGATCCATAAATTCACGGTAGGTATCCGAAGCAAAGCGATCTATTTTTATATACCCACTGGTACTGTCAACCATAGTGCCTACCGAAACACTATAAATATCTACCGGACCTTTCTCTACCTCAAAAGACTCCATATGCTGCCCATTCCAGATGCCTAGTTTTATCATCCTATTGGTACCCTTCCATACCTGATAGGATGCCTTTTGGTCCATACCTTCACCGGAAACTTTGACTGAATCGATTTCGATCACCTGGTCACCTTTTTTTAATCCGGCCCTTTCGGCAGGGCTGTTTGGTATTACGCGTAGTAGATACATGGTGTCATCTATGATATTATAATCGATGCCGATACCAATGTAACTGCCCATCATTTTTTCCTTAAAATTCTGGTATTCCAAACCAGAGAGGTAGTAGGAGTGAGGATCCAGCTGCTGTACCAACATGCTTATGGCCTCATGTGAAATACTGTCTACAGGCAGTGAATCGCCATATCTTGACTCGATAAATCCGATGACTTTCTTTAGTTCATCCCAGGGATCTTCTTGTTTTTGCTGAAAAGTTGGCTTACTGAGATTTGGTAACTCATCGTCGAGTCTGGTGCCGAGCAACATACCTCCTGCAAGAACCAGGGCCAGCAAAAGTGGCTGCCAGATCTCATATCTGTGTTTATTGGGAGATTCCATATTCGTTTGCCAAAATTACCACTTTCAACGCTCAAGTAGGGTAAAGACATCTACGATTACACGCTATTAATCGACCATGGCTTAAAAAGCACTAAAAGTGATAAAAATTCAAATTATCTTAGTGATATTCTACTCTCTTTATTAATCTGATAAAATAAAATTTATTTATTTGCGGATATTTCATTATTTAAGCGAAAAATAGAAGGGCTCTATGCGCAAACCCAATGATATTGACAAATTGGACAGGCAAATATTATCTATCCTGATGCAGGATGCAAAGATGCCATATACGGATATAGCCAAGAAATTATTCGTGTCCGGTGGCACCGTGCACGTACGGATGCGAAAACTGGAGCAAATGGGAGTTGTGCAAGAAGCAAATCTAAAAGTGAACTACAGTCTTCTTGGGTATGATATTTCGGCATTTATCGGTATTTATCTGGATAAGAGCTCCATGTATAATGAAGTCATCGGAAGTCTCCGGAAGATTCCTGAAGTGGTCGCTGCTCATTACACGACCGGAAATTATGCAATCTTTGCCCGGGTGGTCTGCAAAGATACCCAACACCTTCGTGAGGTACTTAGTGTCAAAGTACAATCCATACCCGGAATTCAACGTACGGAAACCTTCATCAGCCTGGAAGAAAGTATCGATCGTCCGATCAATATTCTCGAAGAAGGTGAAGAAATCGAATAAGAAAAAATGATCAATTTACCGGGCAACCTTTCTATGATCCCAAATAATGTTTTAGAAGCTTACTTCTGGAAGCCGAACGTAGTTTGTTGATGGCTTTATCTTTAATCTGGCGCACCCGTTCACGGGTCAAACCAAATTTTTCGCCGATGTCCTCTAATGACATGGGATGTTCCACACCAATCCCGAAATATAATTTGATTACATCACATTGTCTTTCGGTCAAGGTGCCCAGTGATCGCTCAATTTCCTGACGAAGAGACTCATTATATTCCAATTGAGAATCTGTTTTTGGTGTATTGCCGTTTTCCAATACATCCAATAATGAATTGTCTTCTCCATCGACAAACGGAGCGTCCATAGATACGTGCCGGGCAGCTACACCAAGTGTTGTCTCAACCTCGTCGGTCGGGATTTCCAATACATCAGCCAACTCTTCCGGTGATGGTTCACGCTCATACTCTTGCTCAAGCTCGGAAAAAGCGCGGTTAATTTTATTAAGTGATCCTACTTTGTTGAGAGGAAGTCGAACAATCCTGGATTGTTCAGCCAAAGCTTGAAGGATAGATTGTCGAATCCACCACACAGCATACGAAATAAATTTGAAACCCCGGGTTTCATCAAATCGTTGTGCCGCTTTGATCAAGCCCAGGTTTCCCTCGTTGATCAAGTCACTGAGCGATAAGCCCTGATTTTGATATTGTTTAGCTA
>JAGQWV010000862.1 GCA_020437045.1 Saprospiraceae bacterium
ACAAATCCTCTGCTCGGTTTTTTGTATTGGCTCGAACTTCTACCTCGGGTAAGATTAAATCTTTTTTATTCAGGAGAATGACCAATGGTGTATGGTCTTGCAATATTGTATCTATCACGAGTGTCTCATGCGCAACAAAGCTGAAACTCAAAATATGTTGTCCTTTCAGCGTATTAATGCAAAATTGACCCTCGTTACCAGTAGTAAAATAAAGGGAGTCGTCCAGTGAGATATGGACTCCTGCAAGGGGTTCTTGTGACTCCGACTGATACACGAATCCACAGTAGGGGGTTTCTTGAGCAGATAAAGACAGGGCCCTCATGATGATGATGAACCCTGTCGTAAGAACTATATTTCTCATGTATTTACTCGGAATAGCGTAATTTTCATGGTTCACTATTACTACACTGCATCCATCCTGTGGTACTTTCACCGGAGCAGTCGTTGTTACACTGTAGACGATGTGTGGAATTTATACTGCTAAGTTCGATAGAGTATATGTTGTTATTGAAACTGGGAAGGATGAATTATTGATATATTTATTAGTTTCGGTACATTCATCACAACTATTGTTAACATTTAAAGTAAATGACTGAGGTGGATTGCCATTATTAAAATTAACCGTAGCAACCAAAGATCCTGTTTGTTCAAGATCATATTTGTTATTTGAAACCCACCAACCAAATGAACCTCTTTTTCTTGATCTGGTTTCAACCTTCCATTCCCACCATGGTCCTGAACCTGTGTACCAAATTTTTCCTTGCATTTTATTTTGCCAACTGCCGTTCTTTTTATTGAAGAACTCTGTGCAATCATCTAAGAGATCATCTCTTTTATGGTCTGAGATTTTCACTTCTCTGAGAATTGGGTTGATCTCTTCTGCCATCTGTCGAAAATTTGATCTTGAGTACAAGTCTGCAGGTACTTGATACTCGTAGTTCTCATCATACTTGTAAACTAAATCTCCTATCTGAACTTCTAAGTTTGTATTCAAGACACTTCCGAATAAGTAAGAATCCCAAATTGGTTCCATTGATTTTAAACCTTCGTCGTCTATATCAACTCTAAAATACTTTTCAAAATCTTCACTTTCAATAAATCTCCTAAAATCTTCTTCTGTTTTAAGTGACCCTTGGATTGCTGTAAAAGTGCTGTAATAAGATATAAAATCTTTAGGAATATTAGACTCACCTTCTTTTCCTAGCTTGTCGAGAGTTTTCTCAAAATGATCCTGATTGACAAATACTAGCCTGCCATTTATTTCTCCAATGCTATTATCTGTTTTTCGTTCACTAAAGGTAGTGGTAATTTCTCGCGAGTCTCCGAATCTGGTATCCTTATTGCAACTAGATATGAACCAACCCATACTGACAAATAGTAACATCTGCCATAGTAGGTGTTGTTTTGTTAAACGTAATATACTTTAAAAAATTTTAATGGTTAAACAATGGAGTGTGGCTCGTAAGATGTGATCACAGGCACAAAGATGATATCTATATATAAATAAGTCAACAGAAGAATCAAACTTTAACACAATTATTTACAAATTAGCTAATATTCTTACGTAATTTGTGCTTAGTTTGTTGTACTAATGGATTGAAAATCAAAGTTCTAGGTAAGCTATATGTAAAAAGATGATTTAAGTCATCTTCTTTGTAGAAATTATGGTGTCTACTATCGATCCGGTTTAGGGTTTGATATTAGCGTAATAAGGTTTGAATGCTTTTAGACACGTTGTGGTCATCACGTGGGCTCCAGGATCCCTTCAGGCTCCAGGATCCTCCATCCGACCAGGCTCCAGGCTCCCTTTTGGCTCCAGGATCCTTTCAGGCTCCAGGATCCTCTATCCGACCCGGCTCCAGGATCCTTTCAGGCTCCAGGATCCGGAAATCCGCATTTTTCCAGTCCTTTGATTACCTCCGGATGGAGAAGAATCCCTTCGGCCATCTGTTTACGCTTTAACGCCAACGCTCGTTCTCCCGGCATGCGTACTTTACTAAAGTTGGGATGTGGTGTACTGCTGTGACAAGCGTCAACCAAATGTTGCATTTCGGAAAGGAAGGCTGTCGAACCGCCGAATTGCTCTGGATCAATCAATTGTAAAAAGATGGATGCACTCCATCGTCCGGCAGGTTCTCTTCGTCCCGCTCCCGCCAGACCACTGGTAAGAGCTTCCATTAAAATACCGTAACCAAAACCTTTAAAGCCCAAAGTAAGTCCACCTACGGGAAGAATCGTAGCCGGAGGTTCATCAAAAAAAGATGCCGGATCATCACTAAGGCTGCCGTCGGCACGCATGAGCCATGCACCATCGAGCATTTGCCCATGGGAATGCCGCTGCATGATTTGTCCGTTTGCAAGTGTAGAAGCACTACTGTCAAACAAAATCGGATCTCCGAGCGTAGGAATCCCATAAGACAAGGGATCGGGGCTGTAGACTCCGGTTGTGCCACCAAAAGGCGCGACCGTCTGATTGCCGGGATCGCTACTGCCGAGAATGATGATTTTACCTGCTTCGGTCACCCGTTCAAGGTAGGCAGCCAGACAGGCGATATGATGACTGTTACGTATGACCAGCGTGAATACCGGATGATTTTTAAGTCGTTGCATGCCAAGGTCTATAGCCATTTCTACCAGCACTGGTCCCGGAAGGTGATGACCGTCCCAAGTGACGTTGGCACCTTGATCATTGATGGTTTCCGGATCTCCAACTTTGGTCATCTGGTTTTCTTCCAGTTGCTTTAAATAAGGATTGAGGAGTTGCAATCCATGGGTAGTATGCCCCATCAGATCGGATACGATCAAGGTGCGGGCCATGATTTCACTTCGGTCCGGGGCAAGACCTGCCTTTGTAAATGCGTTTATGGTAAAATCTAGAAGCTCTTGATAAGAATATCGTTTTTCCATGGACTAACCTTGGTTAAATAATTAATTTAGGGGCAATATATATATTTAGAAATACATCTGGGGGTATGGGAAGTATGATAAATGTTTCTTTACTCCGGAGATTTGTCAGATAAATATGGAAGGGAATCAGCTGTCATACCTGAGAAATCAGGTTTTTGTGTTTGTTTTGTTAGGTGTAATTAGTTGTAACACAGGTACACCTCCGCCTACCCAGGTAAAACCTCCCATCACTTTGGATGCGGGAGAAGCGCGGATTTTAGCCGAAAAAATCAGATCTGGTGTATCCGCTGAAGTTGATTCAGCGCTGAATCTAACCCTTTGGGCTTCTGACTCCCTTTTGGCAGATCCCGTGGCACTGGACATGGATAATTACGGCCGTGCCTTTGTTACCAGAACCAATCGACGTCGCTCCTCGGAATTTGATATTCGTAATCATAAGGACTGGGAATTAGCATCCATTTCTTTTACGGATATGGAAGATCGTCGGGCATTTTTACATAAGACCCTGACTCCGGAGACTTGTGAGAAAATGGGAAAACCCCTGGATTTGAATGGAGATGGAGTACAGGACTGGCATGATTTGACGGTTGAGTCAGAGGAGGCATATCGAATCGAAGATAAGGACGCGGATGGGCTGGCAGATTTTTCTCAATTAGTAGCTACTGGGTTTAATGAGGAAGTCACCGATGTGGCTGGTGCACTGCTTTACACTGATGATCATCTCTATCTGGGTGTTGCACCGGATCTTTGGAGGCTGACCGATAAGAATGGTGATGGAATTATGGATGAGAAGGAATCTATCAGTCATGGATTTCAGGTACATATCGGATTTGGAGGCCATAACCTCAGTGGCCTGATCATGGGGCCAGATGGTCGATTATATTGGGGAATTGGTGATATCGGATTTCATGGCATTGATAAGTCCGGTAAGGAGTGGTCGTATCCCAATGAAGGCGTGATCGTCCGCTGTAATCCGGATGGTTCCGATTTTGAAGTATTTGCCCATGGTCTCCGTAATACCCATGAATTTGTCTTTGACCAATATGGTAACATTATTTCAGTCGACAATGATGGTGATCATCCCGGTGAGAGCGAGCGCATGGTATATGTGGTCAATGGTTCAGACGCAGGCTGGCGCATTAACTGGCAATTCGGCAAGTATAATGATCCGGAAAATAATGACTACAAGGTATGGATGGATGAAGCGATGTATAAGCCGCGGTTCGACGGACAGGCAGCGTACATTGTACCCTGTATCAGGAACTATGTAAATGGACCTACAGGCATGCTTTATAATCCAGGCACCATTTTAGGAAGCGAATGGCAGGACTACTTTTTTGTTGTCGAATTTAATGGTAATCCTGCCCGTTCAGGAATTCATGCTTTCAAACTGAAACCCGAGGGTGCAGGCTTTGCTTTTGATCGTGATAAAAAGATACTTTCCGGGGTACTGGCTACCGGACTGGATGCCGGATCCAATGGAGCTTTATATTGTACGGATTGGATAGATGGTTGGCAGAAGAAAGGTTACGGCCGCATTTGGAAACTGGACGTTAAGAAGCCGACATGGACAAATATCCGGAATGAAACAAAGGAATTATTGGCGTCGGATTTTAAGACACTAACGGAAGAAAATTTGAAAGTTCTTTTAGAACATCAGGATATGCGGGTCCGTCAGAAAGCACAGTTCGATTTGGTGCGAAGAAAAGCGGAATCGGCATTATCTGCTGTTGTTGAAAGTTCGACTAATCAATTAGCCCGGATTCATGCCCTTTGGGGGTTGACCCAGCTCATTCGTCAGGAGGTGGTTGGAGGTGAAGTAATCACTGCCTACCTTCAGGACTCGGATCCGGAGGTAAGGGCACAGACGGCTAAGATGTTGGGTGATGTACGTTGGAAGGATGCTGGAGCGCGGTTGGTACCGTTGCTCAATGATCAATCACCGAGGGTGCAATTTTTTGCAGCAGAAGCACTGGGACGCATTGCCTATGTACCTGCGGTAGATGCCATCATTGCTTTGTTGGAACGAAATGATGATCAGGACGCCTATCTGCGACATGCCGGATCATTGGCACTGGCGCGTATTGGAAATGCCGAATCAGTGATCGCCCTGAAAAATAATCCTTCACGGGCATTGCGCATTGCGGCAGTAATTACATTGCGAAAGCTACAGAATCCGGCCCTGGCGGAATTTCTGAAAGATAAAGATGAGTTTATCGTTACGGAAGCGGCCCGGGCCATTAATGATGATCTTTCTGTGGATGCCGCCCTTCCCGCTTTGGGAGAGTTGCTCAACCAAACGAAGTTTGCTAATGAAGCCCTGATTCGCAGGTCCATAAGTGCAAATCTCCGGGTGGGTACGGAATCTTCCATGCAGTTGCTGATCGACTATGCGGCAAACGCTGCCAATCCCAAAGTTCTACGACTGGAAGCATTGGCAGCTTTGGGAACCTGGATTAAACCTTCTGTGGTAGATCGCGTGGATGGTCGGTACCGGGGATCCGTGGAGCGGGATCCTTCTTTGGTGAGGAAAATAGCCGGAGCAAGACTGCCGGCTCTTTTAGGTGATAGAAATGCAGATATCCGCATTGAAGTTTTGAAGACTTTAGCAAAGTTGGGAGTTTCCGGCAGTATTGATGATGTTGCTATGGTTTTGAAGAAAGATCAGGATAGTAAAGTTCGCGCTACCGCCCTGGAGACGATGGTTGCTCTTGATCCGGTCAGGGCCAGGCAAGCTATCAAGAAAGTTTTAGATAAGGAAAGTCCTGATGTTCGGATTATGGCATTGCGGTTACTCAAAGACGCAGGGGTCGATCCCACAGAAATTAGCGATGGCCTGAATACCATTTTGACCCATGGAAACAGCGAAGAGAAACAGGCCGCCCTGGCGGCTTTGGTTAATTTACCTCAGGAGGGTATCGTTGATCAACTCTCGCTCATGTTGAATGAGTTGAATAACGGACATGTGGACGGGGCATTACAACTGGATCTTTTAGAAGTGGCCATGGAAAATGGCAATCCGGAAATTCAAAAACAGATTGCCCAATATCGGGAAAACCATGCCGACCTGGGTGCAGTCGCTGACTACCTGGAATGTTTGGAAGGAGGGAATGCACGGGAAGGGCGACGAGTTTTGGTAAATAATTCGGCAGCTCAATGTTTGAAGTGTCATTCGCTGGATGGAAACGGAGGTGTTGCCGGCCCCCCTCTGGATAACGTGGGTGCCCGTCGGGAAGCATCTTTTATATTGGAATCGCTCATTATTCCAAGTGCTCATCTTGCTCCTGGTTATGGTGTCGTAACGGTGACACTGAATAACGAAAATTTGGTAAGTGGAATTCTTGAGTCTGAGGATGATGACACATTGGTAATTAAAAACAGTAGTGAAGAACTGATCACTGTAAAAAAATCAGATATAAAAGAAAGAATTAATGCATTGTCCAGTATGCCAGCGATGGGTGATATTTTGTCAAAGCGTGAAATTCGTGATGTTATTGCCTACTTGAAAACACTGAAAGGTGAAGAATTATAAGTGAATAAATAATCTGATTTATTCTTACAGATTTAACGAGGCGTCCTTTTAAGCTGGTCCAGGCTTTGTTGAATATCTATTCATAATCTCTTTTATTTTTGGTCCTTGGTCACATTTAGTGGG
>JAGQWV010000863.1 GCA_020437045.1 Saprospiraceae bacterium
GCCGGCTGCCATCGCTTCCATTACACTCTGTCCGAAAAACTCTTGTTGACTGGTAACCGGAATGATATTGGCTTGATGCAATAAAGCTTTGTAATCCGCTCTGCTTTCCGCAAAGCCAAAATGGATCAATTCATTGTTAAATTCTGATTGTATTTTACTAAATGCCTCCGGTTGATCTTCAAAACCTTCTCCACAAACAATCAATCCAAAATCAATGGATTGCATTTGTAAATGTTTGATGGCATTGAAAAAGTCCATCGGATTTTTATCGTATTCCCAACGATGATTCCATAAAATAATCGGAGGTGTGTTTGCTTTTCGAGGCTGTTTTTGTCTTAGTAAACCTTGGTCGTCATAACCTGGGCTGATGACTGAACTTTTTTGCTCAATTAATCTCACTTTCTGATTGAGGCTTTCATCTGGAAACTGGCTAAGAAAGGCAGGTAGTGAATCGAGAAAGGTGCTCTGGTGGAATTTGGAATTAAAAAGCACTTTGTCTGCTAGCAAAGCACTGCTAAAGTTTATGAAAGCATAATGATTGTCAAAATTTTTGTTCCGGTCTTGATCCCGATCTGAAATCGGATAAGTCAGCTGATTTTCGTGAAAGTAAACTATCAGTTTACAACCTGGAGACAGGTATGGGCGACTCTGTGCAACAAACAGATTCAGATCAAGCATAGCAGAAGCCACGATTATATCCGGTTGAAAATGAGACTGGGTTAATTGATCGGATAGAAGGATACTGCCTCCATGCATCCGCCATTTCCAATGATAGGGAGGAAGTGTCAAAATGGCTACTTCTTCAGGAAGTTGCTGTAAGAGATCCACCCAGACCGCATGACTGGCTGTCAGATAGGGATCTATTATGAGTATTTTCATTAGACATTCTTGGCAAAGAAACTATTTAACTAAATTTATTTTTTATTGTCCGTGTCGGAACCACCATGAAAGAAAAATCACTGGCCCCGTATATGCATCCTCAAATTAAAGTTTTAGAGGATGAATTGCACAACAAGCAGGTGCAACTTAACTTTCTTATGCGTATTACACAGGCGATAAACGCCAACATGTCGCAACGGGACCTTTTTGAAATGTATGCTCAGTTTTTACATCTTGATCTGGGCGTAAATCGTTTGGCGATGCTGTTTAGGGAGCCCTCGGGATGGAAATGTCACAAAGTAATCGACTATGAACCAAAAGACATCGAGATCCTGGCTTCAATTCTGACAAAGAAATATAAAGACTTTTCAAAACTGGGAGAACTTAGCCCTGAACAACTGAAACCATTTGAACTTGTCATCCCGGTCTTTCATAAAGATGATCCTTTAGCTTATATACTGGTGGGCAAAATCAATGAAACAGAAGATGCATATGACCGGTTTAAATTTATGATAAGCATCACCAATGTGGTGGCGGTGGCCATTGAAAATAAGAGATTGTTCAACCGTCAAGTCGAACAAGAAGCGTATAAGAAGGAACTGGAATTGGCACAAAGGGTACAAAAAATGCTGATTCCGTCCGAGTTTCCTGCGATGTCCGGTGTCGAAATCTCTTCGATCTACCGGCCGCATTCCAATATCGGCGGCGATTATTTTGACTACTACAAATTGGATGATGGCAAATTAATTATCTGTCTGGCAGATGTATCTGGAAAGGGTATTCCTGCAGCAATACTGATGGCCAATTTTCAAGCCACGATGCAAAGTGCTGTGAAAATCTATAACGATTTGGATGATCTGGTACAGCACATCAATACCAGTTTGGTCAATATTACTAAGAGTGAGCGTATTGTCACTTTCTTCATATTAAAATTTGATCCGGCCCGGAGAGAGATTCGTTACGTCAACGCCGGCCATAACCCACCGATCTATTTGAATGGTGAGAAAATTCAATTATTGGATATGGGATGTCCTATATTGGGTGCTATCGAACATCTCGACAAAATTGATGTTGGAACCATTGACATTGGTGATGATGAGTCACTATTTGTACTCTATACGGATGGGCTTACGGACCTTAGAGACAATTATGGAGCGTATTTTGATGAACAAAAATTGAAAGAATTTGCCCAAAAACATCGTAATGACTCAGCAGTTGAATTCAATAATAAGCTTTTAGAGGCTATGGAGACTTTTAAAGGGCAGAGAGCATATCCCGATGATATAGCCATCGTTACATGTAAAATAAAAGCCAGATCTCAATAATATCGACTCTGGAGAACGTTTTAATACTATTCATGAAAAATAAAAATGTAGCAGCAATACTGGCATTTTTTGGTGGAGCAATCGGTTTGCATCGATTTTATCTTGGTCAGGTCGGTCTGGGTATTATTTATGCTCTTTTCTTTTGGACATTTATACCGGCGATACTGGGAATTTTGGATGGGATTATTTTTCTCACTATGGACCAACATGTATTTGATGCAAAATATAACCGGCTTTTTATCGACCCCCGGGTTCGACGGCGTGATACTGATTTTCAAAGACCTTCATCACGACGTACATCGAGCTACGAACGCTATCGCAATGAACGTCCGGCACAAAGACGAACCACACCATCAAAAAGACAAGCTGCTCCACGACCATCAAGAGCAAAAAACAATCCTTTTAAACAGGCGGGCATCAAAAAGTTTAAAGAATTTGATATTGAGGCAGCCATTGAGGATTTTCAGCAAGCTCTAAAAATCGACCCCAATGATCTTACCATCCATTTTAACTTGGCTTGTGCCTATTCGCAAATCGAAAAAGCAGATAAAGCCTACGAGCATATTAGCCGTGCAGTTGAAATGGGATTTAATGATTTTGCCAAAATAGATTCACATGATGCTCTGGCATATATGAGAATACAACCCCAGTGGGAAGAATTTAAATCAAATGGATATACTTTGCGTAAGCAGATAGCCGCTCCGAAAGAAAATTTGCTGGATAATGATCTGCTTCTCGAACAATTAAAAAAATTAAATGAATTAAAAGAGAAAGGGCTGATCACCGAGAGGGAGTTTATAGATCAGAAAAGTAAATTAACCAAGCAATAAGTACAACAGATGAATGCAATAAACCTTATATCTTATTCCATTCCATTACTGAAGACATCTACGACAGGTCAGGAGGCGTTAGATTTGATGAATGATAATTACGTTCAGCATTTGCCGATTGTCAACAACGAGCAATTGCTTGGCATCATTTCCGAAGATGACATTCTCGAAAATGATGATCAGGAGTCCATCGGTTCTTATCAATTGTCGACAAAAGCTAAGGTGAGGGCTTCTGATCATATTTTTGACGTTTTGGCGCAAATGGCCAGAGCAAAACTGACGGTGATTCCGGTTGTTGATGAAAGCAATAAATTCTTGGGCGTCATCAGTCAGCAGGATCTCTTGAAGTTTTTTGCAGAGAGTTTTTCTTTTAATGAGAGTGGTGGAATCATTGTGCTGGAAATGAGTAAGACTGATTATGCATTATCTGAAATTTGCCGGATTGTTGAAGCAGAAAATGTTGCTGTTATCAGCAGTTTTATCACCTCCTCTCCCGAGGATAGTAAAATACATGTACACCTAAAAATCAGTGATCCGGAGATATACCGGGTGATTGCTGCATTAGATCGATACGACTATCAGGTAGTGGCTAGTTACACAGAACAGCCTGATTTGGATTCTTTCAAAGATCGCTATGAGTCGTTTATGCACTATCTAAATTTTTAATTCTACTCCTATTACATGGATGAATTAAAAGGTAAGAGCTTAAGACGAACCTTACTCCAATTTATTTTTATTGCCTGGTGTGGGTCATCACTTTTAGCACAGAATGAATATATGACTGTGAGCAGTCTGGTTATTTCAGGTAATAGAAAAACCAAAGAAGCCCTCATCCTCAGAGAGATGGATTTTAAAATAAATGATACAATCTCCATCGCTTCCATTTCAGAAAGGTTTGAAAGAAATGAAAAATTATTGATGAATACCGGTTTATTTAATCAGGTAAGTATCAATATCGAGGACTGGAATGAGGATGGACAATCACTTGATTTATCAGTGGAGGTAGTAGAGTCATGGTATGTTTTTCCCCTGCCTATCTTTAATCTCGCCGATAGAAATTTGAATGTTTGGTGGACGGAATTTAATGGATCGCTAAAGCGTGTCAACTACGGGATGCGTTTTGTTTATGTCAATTTTAGCGGCAACAAAGACAATTTGAAGTTGACATTGCAGGGTGGTTACACCCGGAGGGTTCTTCTCCAATATGAAAGACCTTATATCAATCGTAAAAAGACCTTTGGCATAACCGGGCGTTATTTTTTTGATC
>JAGQWV010000864.1 GCA_020437045.1 Saprospiraceae bacterium
CTCTCCCCGACGATTGATGTCGGGAAGGGCATTGCGAAAACCCATCGCATAATCCCGGCTAAATAATTGTGTGTAGATATTTTTGGTAAAAAATAAATTAAAATTCAAGGTAAGTGAGAATTCTTGGCTTGCTTTTACTTGACTCATTTTTCGACAACGCTACGTTTGATACTATTTAAATCGACTTTATTAAAAATAGAATGTAACTATTCACCACGATACACCACACCGATCTGCTCGCGGACGGCATCCATGATATGCAAAACGTCCAAGCTATTTTGGTGTGACCAGCTGGGACTTTCCTGTAATCCCATTTCTATACACCGGTGACATTCCAAAATCTCGTGCGTAAAACCAATGCCGGACGGACGACAGTCAATTCTTTTTGGTGGCTCACCGATTTTGGAAATAATTATTTCGGGAGAAATGTGCCATTCTGGTTGCAAAATGATTTGTCCTTTGGTCAGGGTAATGATAGCGGGTTTGATTGAGTCTTCAATAATGGAGCTTTTTAACGATGCACGTTTACCTCCGCTATACGAAAACTCCATCTCACAGATTTGATCAGCTCCGGTCTGGTGCAGGAGAGCTTTGGCCGCGATCGAAGCGGGCATTCCCAGTAATAAGTAAGCCAGGAAAACCGGATAGATACCGACATCCAGCAAAGATCCACCTCCATACTCCCGATCATAAAGAATACTCTCAGGTTCGACAGGAGTGTCGAAACAAAAAGCAGCATCGACATGTACCACTTCACCCAGCGATCCATCAGCAACTAGGTCGAGTATCTTCTTAATCGCCGGTATGAAGCGGGTCCACAGTGCTTCCATAAAAAACACCCTGTGCTGTCTGGCGTAGCTGGATAAGGTCTGCATTTCCCGGCTATTCAGACTTGCCGGTTTCTCACAAAGAACCGCGACACCTTGCTGCATGGCGAGCAGGGAATGCTCCAGATGAAAAGAGTGAGGAGTAGCCACATATACGATATCCAGATCTGCTTTTTCTAACATAGCGGCATATGAATCAAAAAACAAAGGAATGTCATATTGGCCCGCAAATGCTTGTGCTCTCCTACCCGATCGACTGGCCACAGCCATCACCTCAGCATCTTCCACCCGGCAAAGATCCTGGATAAATAAATTGGCAATGGTGCCGGGACCAATAATTCCCCACTTAAATTTCCGACGGTCATTATTCTGCATAACACCATGAAAATAAAAAAGGAAGCATTACGCTTATGATTAATTAACCACCTAAAAATATTGATCTTTAGGTCTTGTATCATCACAAAGAAAAAAATGGAGTACCGACTTACAAAATGGATAATATGCATTTTTCCACTCATCACCCTCCATTGCAGTACACAGAACTCGCAGGAAAAGCAAAATCCGCTTCCGGTACGGATTATTTTCGAAACTGATATGTGTACCGACGTCGATGATGTAGGGGCCTTGGCAACACTTCATGCACTAGCGGATCAGAAGGAAGCGGAGATCTTAGCCATCGGATACAATGAAGTCTATAAAGATGGAGCCAAAGCCCTTGATGCTATTAATACCTGGTATCACCGGGGCACCATTCCGATTGGGGTTTATAAAAAAGAACTACACCAGCCTGACGAATCCGGATATTTGAGTGAAACGGCAAAATTCCCCAACCATATGCCTTTAAATCCGGCGGAAAATCCTTCTGCCGTTGATGTTTACATCAGCACACTGAAAGCTCAACCCGATAGTTCGGTAACCATCGTCAGCGTCGGCTTTCTCAACAACCTCCATGACCTACTGAGAGCTGATCCAAAACTGATTTCGAAAAAAGTAAAAGAGTTAGTGATCATGGGATCTCTCCATGATGATCAATGGAATCTGGTCCGTCATGACCTGGTGAAAACGTCCCAAGAGATATTTGCCGAGTGGCCCACACCGATTGTGATCAGTCAAGTGGGAGCAGACATCCATACCGGAAAAGATCTGGAGTCTACCTCACCGGAAAATCCGGTCCGGGCTTCGTACTACCACTATTTTGGAGAACGCTTCGACGGACGATCCAGTTGGGATCAAATGGCCATCCTATATGCCGTCAGGGGTTTGCAATACTTCGATCTGAACTCGGAGGGAGCAGGAAGATTAAAGGAAGGCTACCCTATAAAACTACAGCCGGGATGGAGATCTTATACCGTACCGAAATTATCCAATAGCGAGTACGAGGGCTTAATTAATGAACTGATGGCCAGACCTCCGACAGGTGAGTGACGGGGTTAGGTGTTGAAAGTAGTGAAATTAATTTTACAGTCCTTTGGATAAGAACCTTTATAGGTAGACAGATAACCATTCAACTAGAAGAAATAAGAAAAACTTTAGAAAACACCCGATAAATATTCAAATAGAGGCAACTATTTATTTCATGTAACCGTCACTAGCATTGTAGATTCATACGACAATGTTAGGATTGGAGAAAGGTGTTTTTTTCGGAGATATTAGAAGATATTGCCAAGGTGACAACATCACTTCTTGCATCACAAACTACGAGAAAGGCGATTGGTCTGCTAACCTTAAACACTTCCATCACCATCCTAATATATTTTATATCGTACAAGGGTCGGTACGTCAAACCTGGTCTAATTGCACTTCGGAGAAAAGGGCAGGCAGTCTGTGCTACTATCCTGCAGGGGCACCTCACCAAAATGAAAGGAAAACCTTCCCTTCCCAAAGCTTAAATATTGAAATCGAATTGGACCTGCTTAATTATTATGATTTAACCGAAGCGGTAGTTGAGGCTGCTATTTCCAGAAATCCTATGTCTAGTTTTTTGATGTTACAGATTTATCAGGAATTGATAGCAAATGATTCATTGACCTCTACATCGGTGAAAATTCAATTGCTACATCTGATTTCGCAGTCTGAAAAATTGATCAATTTCAAAGTCTGGCCTCAATGGTTGAAAAACCTTGACGCGCTTCTTCATGATCGTTGGTATGAGAATTTATCCCTGGAAGAACTTTCGAATGCTGTTGGAGTACATCCGATAACTATTTCCAAGTATTTTTCCCGTTATTTCAACTGTACCTTGGGCCAATATTTACGCAAGCTCAAAGTACAACATTCTCTAATTCTTATTAATCAGAATGTCAATCTAACGGAAGTAGCATTTCAATGTGGATTTGCTGACCAGAGTCATTTCATCAGAAATTTTAAAAAATATACAGGCCTTTTACCCTCTCAGTATCGAAAAATTTTTGTCACAGGCAAAATTTGTTCTATCTAACCCCTGTGAGATCTAATATTTTTGTGATAAAAACTAATGCTGGCAAATCTTCGAAGCACTTTGATCTTATCATGGTTACTAGTCAACCAATGTCAAGGACAGAATCTTTTTGCAGAAATCGATAGGATATTTTCCAGTTTTAATCAAAATACTCCGGGATATGCTATTGGCATCATTAAGGATGGAAATCTGATTTATTCGAAAGGTTATGGCTCTGCAAACCTTGAGTATAAAATAGCCTTGACCGATACTTCGTCATTTTATATAGCTTCCCTTTCCAAACAATTCACCGCAGCATGTATTATTTACCTGAAAGAACAAGGTAAAATTTCTCTACAGGATGATATAAGAAATTATATTCCTGAAATGCCAAAATACTCCAAGACAATCACTATCGATCACCTCCTTCACCATACTTCTGGAATCAGAGAATGGAGTTCTCTTGTGTTGTTTCAAGGATTCAATCCTTCCTTCGAGGACCATATTGATAATCAAACCATTCTAAGATTGATATATCAACAGAAGGAACTCAACTTTGATCCAGGGACTGCCTATAAATATAGTAGCAGTGGGTATATCCTATTAACTGAGATTATCGAGCGAGTTTCGGGTATGCCCCTGAAAGAGTTTGCTAAAAAAGTGCTTTTTCAGCCTTTGGGTATGGAAAATACTTTATTTGAAGACAATCATTCTGAAGTGGTCAAAAACCGGGTTGAAAGCTATCGAAGCACTGAAACAGGGTACGAGCGCATGCTAAAAGGATTTGATGTTTATGGTGATGGCGGCATACTAACCACAGTCAAAGATTTGGCAAAATGGGATCAGGCATTCTATTCCAACGTTATCACCAGTGATTTTTCAAATCAGATGTATCGACTTGGTAGAATGAAAGGCAATAGAGAAATTGATTATGCCTCCGGCCTAATAAAAGGTAAAAATAAGGGTCTAACTTACTACCAACATCAGGGAGGAATGATTCAGTTTGATTCCTATATGATTAGATATCCTCAAAAGCAATTCTCCGTTATTGTTTTAAGTAATAGCTGGAGTAATCCCTACTCTGGTTATATAGCAGGAAAAATTGCCGACCTCTTCTTATCAAAGGATTATGAAATAACCGATAACCCAATTATTATTGAACCCATACAAGTTGATTCACACCACCTTAAACAATATGCCGGCTATTTTTGGAATTTGGAGGATAATTATTATAATTTGATTTCCTATAGAAATGATAGTTTGTTTTTTGATAATACGGAAGGATTTGTCGAGTACTTAGTTCCAATTGCACTAAATACATTTCAGCTGAAAAACCACAGTTCTCGAATCATTTTTGAGAATAATAATACAATTATGCATTACACAGATTCTACTCTTAACAACGTTGAGATGACTTTCGAAAAATATAATCCTGGTTCACCAAAATCAATGTCTGCACTTAAAAATTATTCTGGTGAATATTTTAGTGAAGAATTGCAGACCTGGTATCGGTTTTTCATCACGAATGAGGCTTTCTTTCTTAAAATCAATAATAACAGTCCTATAAAACTTTGGCCAGAGCACGGTCCAAGAGTTCGTTGGAACACCCCTTCAAAAGTGTGGATCGGATTTGTGGGAATCAACTTTCTTGACCGAAGTACTTTGATTTTAGGTGATTCAAGAGTCAAGCGAGTTGATCTTCACAAGCAATGACCTTGATTTGATGAGGATTAATTCAAAGCCAATAAAATTTACCGCGAATAAAGAAACGATTAAATAAAGCTTAAATTAAAAGTCTTCAATTTTCTCAATTTCTCTGGAGACATGAGCAGTAAACTAGATGAGAGTCTACTATAAATACATTAAAGAAGAAAGGTGAATTACATTGTATGGCAATCCTCAATAATGGTATTAATTAACAATGTACTTTTACTAGGCAGTTGACCGGGTTTGGACTACCATGCGCTAATTAAAACTATATCATTCGAGGGCTCCTAGTAAGGAATTAATTAAGTATTCTAGGTTAGAATAAAAAAACAAAGTGACGCTATGACAACGTTGACTACTTTTTTTGCTCCTCAACTTTATATTCCGAGTGGAATAAATGATCTCACATTCTACCTCAAGGCTTTTGAAGCAGAGCAAATCCGTTCATGGTTAAATGTCGACGGTAGTATTCATGTTGCCGAGCTTTCAATCAATGGGGCAATTTTTCAAGTACATGAAGAAGGATCAAAGAAAGGTCAATTTGAACCTAACAGAATAGGTGGAATAACAACATTAATCGGACTTTTTGTTCCAGATGTTGATGTCGTAATTGAACGTTCTTTAAAAGTAGGTGCCACCCTTCTAGATCCCGTACAGGATTATGATTATGGCTACAGACAAGGGAAAATTAAAGATCCATTTGGACATCACTGGATGATACAAACAGAAATTTAAAGTGATTAAATATTCTCCTGCCAATCCATTAGTCATGAATCTGCCCACTGTCCAATGAATTATTGGGATTACCATCCTAATAGCAAAATGAATTTACGTTGTGAATCTTTGAAAAGTGCGATTGCATCTCTCTGATGTCAAATACTTTTGAAGGAAGATTTTGGAAAAGTTCATGTCAAATTCGGGCCGGGGGTTGCCTGTGGGGAACCCTTGGTGCGCGAACTCGATACTGACTGTAGCGTCAGTGGTTCGAAATAACTTTGATGCTGCCCCTTTCGGGAA
>JAGQWV010000865.1 GCA_020437045.1 Saprospiraceae bacterium
AATGGCAAGAACGCAGAGGTGGATTTCGTCTACCAGTGTTGGCTATAGCTGTGGGACTGTACCTGCCGTTCGAATTAGACAGTGCAATTTGGGTAGGTGGGGTCATCGCGTTATTAGTAAGTCGCTATCAGATCCGGCGCAAGAATCAATTGAAGGAAGATTTTGAGGAAGCTAAAAAGAGAAGTGATCATACGGGGCTATTGTTAGCTTCTGGCCTGATTACTGGCGAAGCATTACTGGGCATCATCTTGGCATTGCCTGTGGCTATTACCGAGCGGACCGATTTTTTTGCAATTCTGGAAGAACCTCTCGGCAGCGTACCTGGCCTGATCGTGATTCTCGTAGTTTGTTGGTGGTTATATAATATTGCATCGAAAGCATTTATAAAAACCTAACCTTTACGATAAAATCGATCATTATTCTATCTTCGTGCCGGATTTTCAAAAAAGTTCTACATGAGTCTTTTGACTGTAGGTACTGTTGCGTTCGATAGTATCGAAACTCCATTTGGGAAAGTTGATAAGGTCATTGGTGGCGCCGCGACCTATATATGTTGGGCTGCCTCCTACTTCTGTGACAAACAAGATCTTGTTTCAGTGATCGGAGATGATTGGCCCGTAGATGAGATAAAATTACTAAACAGTCGCGGAGTTGATACCAGGGGATTGCAAATCAAAAATGGAGAAAAATCCTTCTTTTGGGCAGGAAAGTACCGCGAAGATCTCAACCAACGTGATACCCTTGTTACAGAGTTAAATGTTCTTGCGGATTTTGACCCTGTGCTACCGGAATCCTATCAGGATGCCGAATACTTGATGCTCGGTAATCTGACGCCGGAAATTCAGATGGCGGTAATCAGGCAAATGGAGAAGCGGCCTCGATTAATAGCGATGGATACTATGAATTTTTGGATGGATGTTGCTATGGAGAGTTTACTGAAAACCATTAAAATGGTGGATGTATTAACGATTAACGATGAGGAAGCAAGGCAACTTTCGGGAGAATATTCATTGGTAAAAGCAGCAAAAAAAATCTTTGATCTTGGTCCAAAATACCTGGTAATTAAAAAGGGCGAACATGGAGCCCTGCTGTTTCATGGTGATGAAGTATTTTTTGCTCCCGCACTTCCACTTCTGGAGGTTAGGGATCCCACAGGTGCCGGTGATACTTTTGCCGGAGGATTTATGGGATATATAGCAAATACTAATGATACATCTTTTGAAAATTTGAAAAGAGCCCTGATATATGGATCAGCAATGGCCTCTTTTTGTGTTGAAGAATTCAGTTTGGACCGGTTAAAAAGAATCACTCCTGAAGAGCTACAGACAAGAATGACAAAGTTCAAGAACCTTGTACATTATACACTCTAGGAAAGACGCCTAATATAATTGACTCTATTTGAGATCGATGAATTAGAGCGGATCACTCAAAGCTTTTATTATTTAAATGTATTTTTGGCGTTGGTCGTCGAAAAAAGTTAAGCATTGAGAATATTACATTCAAATGCAACTTTATGAGTAAATCCGTTAAAGGAAAACGAAAGAAGACAGTTGCGCGTAGTGCGGCCAAACCGCCTACGGAAAAAACTTCACGATTTACTACAGAATTTTTTCAAAAGAAAGTACCCTATTTCTTTGTAGCTCTTTTTGTAGGGCTTTTTGTCTTCTTTATTGTGAGGCTGGGAGGTAACCCGGATTTTGAAATTTCACTGTTGAAGGCGGTAAAGTGGTTCAAGCCCTTGCAATATGTACTTTTTACGCTTCTGACGGTAGGCTTTGGATATTTTGGCTGGCGATATCTGTCGAATGCTCAGGTCATGAATCCTACAGACCGAATCGTATTCATTGCCGTGTCTGCATTGGTCCTGATCATGTATATAACATCTTTTTCGAAGGAGATTTCCCTAAACGGAGATAATGGAGAATATCTCATTATCACTAAATCTCTCGTAGAGCGAGGTAAGATACTACGCCTGGAGGTGCCAAGTGAAACACCGAATAGTTTAGCTTCTCTTGGTTTGCCAATGATCCTGGCACCTATTTATAAGATTTGGGGTCTTGATATAGTAAAAATGAAAATTCTGATCACAGCGATGGGATTTTCGATTTTCTTTCTCCTATATCAATTGTTTAAAAAGCAAGGATTTGCTCTGGCAACATTGCTGGCTATAGCAGGAATAACTGCTCCTTATGTGGTGGTCAATGCAAGGGATATCATGACCGAAACACCTTTCTTATTTTGGTCGGTGGTGGCTTTACTACTTATCATAAAGTATCATGAGAGTAGTCGCATGAATTGGAAGTACTACTTTCTGGCTTTTGGAGCAGTGATCATGACTTATTTGACGAGGGCAGTCGGGATCAGTATGGTATTGGCCATGATTGTATTTCTTTTTTCGCATGTGCCATGGTCGATGATCTATACCTCTGCTGGGCGTAAAAAACTTTTTTCAACAGTTGAGTTTAAGAAGTTCATTTATATCATGCTCCCACTGCTAATCGGGGGAGTCCTATGGCAGATATGGCAGTACAGTCAAGGAATATCTCAGGCAGGACTGCTGATGAACGCCAATTTACCTCGTCAGGTTGAAGACAATAGTCAATCTGCTTTTGGGATGATTCCGCAGATGTTATTCAGAAATGAAACCTTCCGGTTTCAGAATTTCTATAGTTCTGCGAAGATTTTACCCTTAAATGCCTTGTATGTACTGATTTTGATAATAATTCTTGTTGGCTTAATCAATGGCTTCAGGCAGCGTAATGTTATTGCATTCTTCGTTTTCTTTACAGGCATGGTGATTGTTTTTGCCAGTGCCACTCCTCAACAAATGGTGATCATTCGATATTTTTCCGTTTTATTACCATTTATTATTTATTTCCTGTTTACAGGTTTAGTACAATCTCTTCGCTACCTGTTCCGGAAATTGAAACTTGTTGAAAAAACACCCTGGCTGGTTAGATTAGTGTCAGTCTTGATCCTGGCTCAGTTGTTTTTTGTGAATCTGGAAGGTCATAGCGTAAATATGACGCTGAGCAGGGTTGGTAATGGACCGGGGTATCTTGATTTTGTCGATGTGGCGAGATGGGCAAAGAATAATCTTCCGGATGATGCATATGTGGTATCTGTCAAGCCTAGACTTTTTTATATTTTGTCTAATAAGAGAGGTACCCGGTTATCAACGCTTCAGGAAGAATATTCCAAAGATTATGAAGATGAGAAACTAGCATTGTTTAAACGATTGGGAATAACCCATGTGGTTCTGGATGGAATAAGCGGAGCAACCCGGGAGAATATATTTCCAATTGTGCAAAATCATCCGGAAATGTTTCAGACCTTGTATGTTGGTCAAACATCAGGTACCAGTTCGATAAGTAAGATTATATACGAAAATCAGTAAAACCACCACCCTTGGAATTTTATCAGTGGCTCGTTCCGATCATCGCTCTTTACTACATCTACCGGATTGTCGGTCAATTTCGTAACCAAAAGAGATTGGTAAGTAGTACGCTGGTATGGATCGTTTTCTGGGTTACTTGCTCTGTTTTGGCCATTATCCCGGATTTAGTATCAGATCAAATTGCCAAACTACTGGGATTTAAGTCAAATGTAAATGCAGTCATCTTTGTCGCCTTAGGCTTACTTTTCGTCTTCATGTTTTATCTGACCGCAATAATTGAAAAAATGGAACGCCAACTTTCGGATACCATTCGAGAGCTAGCATTAGAAAATCAAAAATTGAAACAACAACTCCTGGATAGCAAAAAAATCTCTGATGAAGATTCTCTTCGTTCTTGAAAGTTTTTACCCAAATATTGGTGGGGTTGAAACACTGTTCAAGAGTCTGGTCGAAGAGTTGTCCGCTGAGGGGCATGAGGTGATGGTGATCACCACGCACCCAGGAGGCAACATTCCTAAAAAAGAAACTTTTCAGAATATTACAATTAGACGGTACCGATTCCACAACCGATATTTGTTTACATTCTTTGCTTTTATCCCCGTTTTATGGTACGCCGGAAGATATGATCTGGTGCATACTACATCTTATAATGCCGGAATTCCTGCTTTTATTGGAGCCTGGCTAAGAAGAAGAAAGACGATCATTACCTTTCATGAATACTGGGGCCAGTTATGGTTTCAATTGCCGTATTTTTCTCGCATTAGTTTGCGGTTACATTATCTATTTGAGTGGATCTTGGTACAGATACCTTTTCACCGGTTTATCGCGGTGTCTGATTACACAAAGAAGTGCCTGGAAAAAGCTGGAGTTCCTCCCAAAAAGGTAGTGAGAATTTACAATGGAATAGATTACACTCAGTGGCAGCCAAATACGGTCGATCACAACAGCAAATTTACATTTATCTATTTTGGACGATTGGGTATCTCAAAAGGTCTTGATATGCTTCTGGAGGCAACCAAAATATTATCTGAAACTCATTCAGATTTTCGATTATTACTCATTTTGCCTACCAAACCGGAGAGTCTATACGCTATAATTCAAGAGTATATCCACCGGTTTAAGTTGGAGCATAGTATTCAGATAATAAATCATCTCTCACAAGTGGATTTGCTCGCTACCATTTCAACTGCGGATGCGGTAGTCATTCCTTCCTACAGTGAGGGATTTTGTTACTCAGCGGTTGAATCCGTGGCTTTGGGTAAACCTTTAATCAGCTCAGGGAGGGGTGCCCTTCCGGAAGTTGTGTCGGGAAAATTTATCCAACTAGAGGAATTTTCTGCATCTTCATTGTGTGACGCTATGCACAAAGGAATGCAAGGCGAATGGACGGAGACTGAATCGAGGGTTTTTCCCCTACGTAGAACAGTGGAAAATTACATTGCGCTATACAAAGAAATGCTGACCAACCTATAGTATGAAGATTGTCTTTCTTGCAGATTGTATCACGACTCAAAAAGCAGGGATTCATTATTATGCCAGGAATTTGGTGGATCAAATCATCAAATCCTACCCTGAACATGACTACTACCTGGTCGCTTCCGAGAAAATAGAGGATCTGCAAATTTCACAAATAATCGTACCCATCAATGAATTTATCCCTTTCCACCTGAGATGGCGTCAAGTTTTTATCATTCCGAAAGAGGTTGGAAAAGTAAATCCTGACTATGTCATTGAGTTGGCGCATTTTGGGCCATTTAATTTGCGATCCGCTATTGACCGGGTGACAGTGATACATGATCTGACACCAATTACACATCCGCGGTGGCATCCCTTTATAAGTAGCATCACCCATAAATTGATTCTTCCGTATGTAGTAAAAAGGGCAAAATATATTATTACCAATTCATCCTGGACCAAAGCCCAGATTAAACGATACTACCAGAAGAACGATCAGGATGTTTTGGTGTCTTACCCCCGGTTGAAGGACTTGTCAGATCATAAAAAATTCAGACAGTCTAAAGATCCTTTAAAGAGGTATTTCCTTACCGTAGGTACGATCGAACCCCGAAAGAATCATGTTACTATCATTAGAGCTTTTGATCTATTCTGCAAAGCACACAAAGATTTTCAATGGATAATTGTCGGGGGAGATGGTTGGAAAAACGGAGCATTTTGGCAGGTTTTGAAAGAAAGCCCCAATCAAGATAAAATCAAAATCACCGGCTTTTTATCTCGTGAGCAGGTTTTGCAGCTTTATCAAGGGGCAACCGCCTTTATTTTTGCCTCTCTGTACGAAGGATTTGGAATGCCTATGATTGAGGCGAGCTATTTCTCTCTCCCTTTGCTTTTGGCTGATAATGAGAGCTTACCCCATTTTTATCGCGAAAGAGCACTTTTATTTGACCCTCTGGACGCTGGCAAGCTAGCCGACAATCTTGAGAAGGTTGTGTCCCATGATGATTTACGTCAGGAGTTAGAACAAAAAAGCAGAGAAGCATTTATCCATTTTGAAGCGCTTAAAACGGATTTGGACATCATCTTTAAGCCATAAAGACGTCAGGTAAAGGGATTAAAGAGTCTGCCAAGCATGAGAAGACCTTGTCGAAAACTTTGACCTTTAGCCATGGTCTCTTCCGTATATACTACGCTTACGGGAGTTTCTGCCACCTGAAATCGATTCATCCTGGCTTTCTTAATGATGTCAATACAGAATTCAAACCCATTATAGTCTATATTCAATTTCTCAGCAAATTGACGGGTCATGACCTTAAATCCGGACTGGCTGTCGGTT
>JAGQWV010000866.1 GCA_020437045.1 Saprospiraceae bacterium
GCAGAAGCGCTGGCCAATCAAGGTATCGCTGCCTTTGTACTTAAATACCGTCTTTTTCCCACCCCTGAATCACTTGAAGACTTTACCGCATGGATGAACCGGCCTCGACCGGCTCCTGCGGATACCTCCAATGAGGGAAAACAATCCACACCGCCTCCGCGACCGGACCTTTCCAACCAATTGGCGGACGCTGAAGCTGCCTATCAAATGATTATCGAAAAAGCACAGGAGTGGGGTGTGGATACCAGTAGAATAGGAATGATCGGATTTTCAGCCGGAGCCGGACTAACTATGCATGCAACCCTGAAATCCCAAACGATGCATCTCGCATTTATTGGTCCTATATATGGTGGCATGGGACCTGTGGAGGTACCGGTTAATGCACCTCCCATGTTTAATGTGATCGCCTCGGACGACTTTTTATTTCGTGGTCAGTTTGGTGTCATCGACTCCTGGTATAAAGCGGGCCGGCCGGTAGAATTTCATCTTTACCAAAATGGGGGTCATGGTTTTGGTTTGGGAAATCCCAATCGCACCAGTAATCGTTGGTTTGATGCTTTTATTCACTGGCTGGAAGTAAATGGTTTTCTAAAGGAGGCACACGGCAACGATCATTAGTAATGCCTTAACTGAACGGAAAAGAGACGCAAATCCTGCTTATTTTCAGAGTTTTCCATTTTAATAATAACCTCAAATAAAACAAAATGATCCACCTCTGCATATCCATCATTCGGAAGATGAAGTTTTTATTGTACTGGAGGGTGAATTCCGATTTCGGATAGGAGCATAAGAAAGTAGATTGCGGGCTGGTGAAACGATATTAGCGCCCATTACATTAGACCATGCCCTGAAAATTTAAAGTAACGGCAAATAATATTTCCTTAGGCAGCCCACAAATAAAACATTCACATTTTGACCATACGTGTAGTATACAGATCATTACCCGAATAGACCTTAAACAGATAGACTCCGGCATCCAGGGTATACAGAATTTCGTGAATTTCATGCATCCCATAAATCCGTCTATGGTCTATCATATTTCCGGAACGGTTGAAAACTTCAAGATCCATCCCGAGTCCGTTTTGTAATGCCTGTGGTCCATGGCTAATTCCAGATAGATCCAGTGGATTTATAAACGTATAAAAATGTGCCCCGTAGGGCTCCTGACTTCTTTGTTTTTTGATAAAAAACTCATGTATCCACAACCAAAAATCCTTTAAATCAAAGTCAAGTGAAAAGACCGCTTGTGATTCCTGAATCCTCTCATGATATGCAGGTTCCGGGTACGAATGCATCTGGCTGTAAAGGCCCATGGGCAAACAACCAAATAAGATAATGAATGCTATTTTCATCAGTGGTTACTTTAGGTACTTAAATCTCAGTTACTCAACTTTACCAATGAGACCACCGGCAAATCCTGCCATCTGAGGTCACTTTCAAATATGACCAATGAGTAGAACCGGTTCGTGAAGAAATGTTCCAAATTTCTGCACACATGTTCCCAAAATGATAAATAGCCCTTATAAAATTTAAGGTCTCCATATAATTCATTAAATAGCCTGAACACAAGAAAAAAGGAGAAGACCTACAGATGCTCATGAAGATCATTTTGCACCTTAATACAACTTCACACCTACATTTAATTCTATTAAATCCATCTTAAATGAAAAAGATCTTATTACTCCCTTTCCTAATTCTCTTTATGTCTATTAGTAATGCTCAGGTAGCAAAACTGCAACCAGGTGCTGTCATCAAGAAGGAGTTAAGAAAAGGTGAAAAACATGTTTATCAAATAGATTTGGTCCAAGGTGAATATTTTGAATGTGTCGTTAATCAGGAGGGTGTCGATGTGGTTATAGAAGTTATCGATGCTTCCCATCAAATACAGGGAACATTTGATTCCCCAAATGAAAAATCCGGTCCCGAGCCCGTTTCTGTGAATGGTACGCTGACCGGAAACTACCGGTTGGTCATCTATCCTCTGCCTATTGATGAAAACTGGCCGGATTCTCTGAAAGCCGTATGGGCCGATGAAAACCAGGGTAAATACCAGATAGTCGATATAATAAAATTGTCGGCTGAAGACTATCAGCAAAAAATGGCTCTAGTCGCAGCAGAGGAACAAAAATTTACGGACTGGATCTACCAAAATGCTCACCAGATTAAATCGGTGGTAGCCACTTCGGAATCTGATGACCTGGAACATTTCAAAAAAATACTAAATAATGTGCGGGTTGTAGGGTTAGGAGAAGCTACTCACGGTACCAGCGAATTCTTTACGATGAAACATCGAATGTTGAAGTTCCTGGCAGAGGAAATGAACTTTAGATCTTTCTATATTGAAGCAAGCATGGCACGATGCCGATACATTAATGATTATGTGCTCCACGGGTCGGGGAATCTTGATACAGCCACCTCTATACAAGGCTTTGTCACCTGGCGGGTAGATGAATTCCGGAACATGATCGAATGGATACGACAATATAATACCAGTGTACCTGATGATGTGAAAATTAAATTCATGGGTTATGATTTACAAGTTAATGACCGGTCCTGGAGCGAATTAATCGATTTTTACCATCAGGTCGATGTGGCGCAGGTGACCAAACTTGACAGCTTAAGAATGCAATTGGATTCTGCATCTGCTTTGATCAATAAAGAAGACGGTTGGCAAGATGGTGTCAAACTATATAAAAAACTTCGCAGTCCATGCCATGACATTTTAGTTGATATGTCATTGAACCGTGGAAAGTATGAATACAGAAGTACAAAAGAATCATATCAGCAGAATCTACAAAATGTAAGACTTATTGTACAAGAATTGGAATCATATTTAACCGGATACAGTAGGGACTTTTATATGGCAGAAAACATCCTGGACCTCCTAAATCAGGAAAAGCCCGGTGCCCGGGTAGTGGTCTGGGCTCACAACTTCCATATT
>JAGQWV010000867.1 GCA_020437045.1 Saprospiraceae bacterium
ATATTCATTGTCTTTGCCCACTGATTTTTTAGCCACTTTTGTCGCCCACTTTAATGCTTTACGGTCATCAATTTTTTGATAGAAATTCCAGGCCAATTCATTTAATGCATTGGCAGATAGTTCTGGATGTTTTTTAACATATTTTCGAGCTTTATCAATATAGCTATCTTTTTTACCCAAAGCATCCAGATAACTCAATTCAAAATTATCAAAAAAGACACCTGATTTGGAAGATGGAAACGTTTTTATAATTACATCTTTCACTTCAGGTAGGTCGACGTTTTCTATTTGATTAAAATAGTGGTTTACTATTAATCGCATTAAGGTGCCATCTACATTATTTTCTCCAAATTCCTTGACAAAGAGATGTCTCTTTTCCACCATAAAATTATAGTATGGGTCATTAAATTCTGAAACCAGTTGGGCTACAATTTCCAAATTTTTATCCGTGGTCCAACTCTTTTGAGTAGATAGATATTCTTTTCCAATTTCTTTTGATTTAATATTTCCGGACTCCAGAAGTGCCTTGGTATAATTGTATAATAACTCTTCGGAGTGATCACCCGCCTCATATTTTTGTTCCAGCAACGGCAATTGTTTTTCAGGATCAAGTGCCATTTTTGCCAATGACATTAACCTTTCGGCGACAATATATCCTAAGCCCTGGTGCAATAGGGTTTCCTCCGCATTAATGAATAAAAAACTAGGATATCCTCTTACGCGGTACTTAGTTGCCAGGGAGGGGCCTTGACCCTTTTCCATGTCCAGTTTCAGATTAACAAAATGATCGTTGAAAAATTGACCAACGATCGAATCGGTGAATACTTCTTTATCCATCATTTTACAAGGCCCACACCATGTGGTATATGCATCAATAAAAATGATTTTATTTTCACTTTTTGCTTGTGATAAGGCCTCAGCCAAATCATTGTCAATAAAATTTATTGCCAACTCTTCCTCTTGCGCAAATAAGGCTTGTGATATAAAAAGGAAAATAAGGACTGTTCTCATAAATTTATTTTAAAGAAAAGCTATTCAGAAAATTAGGATTTATCCACTCCGATTTTCATTTCTATCGAAGAGATCAATTTTTTAATATGAGGGAGTGCTCCCGATTTGGCTTCTTCCGCAAATTTCAAAGCCTCTTCCGCATAATGTTTTGACTGACTATATTGACCATCTATATAGAGCAGTTGAGCAGCTGTGAAGCAATTATGTTCATTTGCCTCTTCTTTTACAAGCTCTAAAGACCAGTCAGTAGCTTGCTTGATCAATAATGGTTGATCCTGTTGGGTATGCAGAATTTCATTTGTCAACTCAAATTTATTGCGGGTGCTTTGTTTGACATATTCTTTTGCATACTTAAGAAACATTTCCGGTTGGCGGGTGCTGCTGTAGTACTTCAACCTGGAAGTATATTCAAATTGCTTATATTCATTTCCAGCATATCTTTTCACCTTGTCATTAGCTTCTTCCAGTAAATCGGCGCTGTTAAACTCGATAGCCTTTTTTACCGTTGCATCGGCAGCTTTCGCAATTTGTGCTTCAACGGCCTCTTTGCCAAATATTTTCTCAATAGGTTTTCGATTTTCGATCAGCAGATTGAATATACGTGAGTCAACTTCAACCAAACCATGATAAATAATTTTTAAGTTTTCCGGAAGTTGATAATCGTTTTGCGTAGATAAATAGTCGTTGGCAATTTTTAGTACAGGCCGGTTACTTTTAGCAAGTGCCTCAATATAATCAGCCATGAATTGAGGATCACGCCGGCCATCTTCATACTCCTTGTCAAGCGTCGAAGTTATAGAGGATTTCGAAGCAGCAAATTTTCCGAGTTTAATAAAATTTGGAACATCTAAACCACCAACCAAACGGTGCACTACTTTCCCTTCCGGATCGAGAAATAGTAGAGTAGGAAAGGCGGTCACGCGGTATTGTCGTTGGAAATCCTTCCCTTCTCCCTTCTCCATATCGAGTTTCAGGTTGATAAATGTTTGGTTATAAAACTCACCAACATCATCTTGACTGAATACCTGTGAAGACATGCGCTTGCAGGGTCCGCACCAGGTGGTAAAGGCATCGATAAATAAGAGCTTACCTTGTTGAGCAGCGACTTCTTTAGCTTCATTGAGTGTGCCATGAAAGAATTGAATTCCTTCAGACATCGCGGTATGAAGAAATAGAAAAAGACAAACGGCAGTAGAAAGTATTTTCATGGTTGTTGATTTAATGTATCAGAAATAACGTCAGTTAAACGGTATTATAGTACAGATAAAACAATACAATTCGGTGTAAGACCGGTGGTAAAGGACTAAAGTTTTGTTAAATCGATCGTTAAACTATCCATTAGACGGTTTTCTGGACAAAATTACACCTTTTCTTACCTTGAGGGGCTATATCCTGAGTATGAATCAGATTTCAGCAGAAGTCAGGCACTTTTTTCATCGAGCCGGTTTTGGCGTAGGTATGCCAGAGCTCAGCAACTCCATTAAAAAGAGTATTGCCCAGCTTGCCGATGATGAAATTCAGGCCGCTCTCCTACCACTGGAAACAGATTCATATGGTTCTGGATTACCAGTCCGGGATCAATCTCCCTTTGCGACACGCGATCAGATACAAATGTCTGATACCACATCCAGTCAGGTAGACCGTCTCCGGGCTAAATGGGTGGAGTCCATGATCGATACCAGAACAGTCTTGGCCGAGAAAATGACGCTCTTTTGGCATGGACATTTTGCCTGTCAGTGCAATACCGAGAATGTCGCTAAGCAATACCTGAATACCATCCGGACAAATGCCCTGGGTAATTTTAGAACCTTGCTGCATGAAATTGCCCGGTCACCTGCGATGATTATTTTTCTTAATAATCTGCAAAACAGGCAAGATCATCCCAATGAGAATTTTGCCCGTGAACTCATGGAATTGTTTACCATGGGCAGGGCAAATTATAGTGAAAGGGATGTCAGTGAGAGCGCGAGGGCTTTCACTGGCTGGTCGGTTGACCAGCAAGGACATTTCTTTTACCGTGAGCAAAATCATGATTCGGGACTTAAGGAGTTTTTAGGACGAAAAGGAAGTTTTGATGGCGATGAAATAATCAACATTATTTTAGACCAGCCCGCTACGGCTCATCATCTGGCACATCGATTATACAGGTATTTTGTTAATGAAAAGATAGATGCTCAGGCCATCCAACAAATAGCCCGGGTGATCAGAGATGTTGATTATGATATGGCCGAAGTAATGCATTTTCTATTGACCAGTGATTTCTTTTATCTGCCCCAGAATCAGGGCAACCGAATTAAGTCGCCCTTGGAACTTTTGGTGCAAGTGGCCCGGATATTTGGACTTCGATATGTGCAACCGACTCAGCTTGCCTTTTTGCAAAAGGCCTTAGGCCAGCTACTTTTTGATCCGCCTAACGTGGCTGGATGGCCAGGAGGCAGAGATTGGATTAATAATTCTACATTAATGTTACGCCTCAATCTCGTCAGATATCTGATACACCAAGAACGGTTTGACCATTCCGTCTCTACACCTCTGGAAGCTATGGCTGCCGGAGAGTCTATCCAAATTGTCGAGATTGAACAAAACTATCAACCTCTTTTGGATTACCTTAGCGGTACCCGTTATGACCAAATGGAAAAAGCAGTACAAAACTTGCTGATCGCTGGATCGAATCAGGCACCCGAGATGGCTAAATCAAAAGATTTCAGAGATTTGGACTTCTCTCTTCAAGTCATTTTAAAGACTACATCTTTGCCGGAATTTCAAATGAGTTAGGATGCAACATCGACGACAATTTTTAAAAAACTCATTCTTGGCCTCATCTTCACTGATGGTTCCAGCATTTCTGACGGCTTCGGATTTAGAACTAAAACCAAAAACCAGCCGTGATGGTACCATTCTTATTGTGATTCAATTGTCGGGTGGAAATGATGGATTAAACACAGTTGTACCTTATCGCAATGATATTTATTATCGTAGCAGAGCAGAGATCAACATCGCCCCCTCGTCGGTACTGAAGTTACATGACGACCTCGGCTTCAATCCGGCTTTGCAATCACTTCAGACAATATTTGATCGCGGAGAGATGTCGGTGCTCAATGAAGTGGGGTATCCAAATCCGGATCGATCACATTTTCGCTCTATGGATATCTGGC
>JAGQWV010000868.1 GCA_020437045.1 Saprospiraceae bacterium
TCAGCTCCTTACAACTTTCATATCCTTAATAATCTGGCCACCATTTCCCTGGAAAGGAAAAATTATCTGCAGGCTGATGAATGGCTCAATGAAGCGCTCAGAATTAATCCAAGATTTGAAGATGCATTGTACAATCTTAGTTACAGCAAAGCTATGCAGCAAAAATATGAGGACGCATTAGATATTCTTGATCAGGTACCCACTAACTCGGAGCGAAAGAAAATGTTTCGACAAGAGATAATTAAACTGCGACAGAATCAGGGCCAGCACTGATAGCAGGGTAGTCAATTTATTGCATTCGTTCCTTTAGGAAATTGACCGTCTCCTGGATGTCAGAAATTTTTTGTTCCAGCATATTTTCCTGAGCTACCTTACTATCTGTAAAACTAATATGGGCATAGTATTGCCAAAGTTCGGCAATATCGCGATAGGGTATTTTGAATGGCGGATATACCGGATTATCGGAAATGGCCGTTAGCGAAATACCATCGGGATTGACGACAATGCGTTTGTAAACTACACCATCCAGATGTGTAGCAATGACGTAGGTTTTGTCGTTTTTGATTTCTTCCAGTCGTTCGACATAACTGCAGATAATCACGGATCCGGAAGATAATGGGTACATAGAGTCACCCTGGATTTCAAATGCCCGGTAAGTGCCTTCGGGAATGTTGGGAAAGTATAATTTTGGCAACTCCTGTATGTATTCAGGATCTTGAAAATTTTGCAAATAACCTGCTTGTGCTTTGGCGGCTACATATTCGATGTTTTGCCGGTTGTGACGATCTACAGAAATGGCCAGCACTTTAAAGTCGGGCTGATTGATGATCTCCAGTTCTTTGTGCCACAATTTTTCTCTAAGTAGTTGATCCACGGGAAGAGCAAAATGTTTGGCTAGCTGCAACAGCGTGTCGAGATTGGGCTCTGTATGTCCACGTTCATAATCTCCCAGGGTGGTTCGGGGTATATTCAGGACATCTGCAAGTTGTTGTTGAGAAAGATGGTGTTTCTTTCGTAAAAATTTGATGTTTTCACTTAACATTAAGGACATATCAATACATTGAAGTGATTCAAATTGCTGTCTTGATCTGCTCCCGGACTATTTGATGGTCAGCCATAATGCGTCGTATTCCGTTTTTCAGGGAGCGCACGTTAAAATTCATCAAAAAACCTAATTTACAACCGGACAACTTTAGGTAAGTCTGCATTTTCGCCATATCGAGTGCATTAAAATTTTCACCATGTTTCACCTGTATCAAGACCCTTTTTTCTACCAGTAGATCAATGGAATATCCCAGATCAATTTTGAGATCACCATAGACTAGTGGCATGTTTTTTTGGCTGTCCACCTCCAGACCCACTTTCTTAATTTCATAAGTAAGACATTCTACATATGCCTGGGTGACCAATCCCGGACCCAAAGCCCTGTAGACACGAAATGCGGCCTGTAGTACAAGCTCGCTGATTTTGTTTTCAACGGTCATATAGGAGCGATTAAGGTTTCGATTTTCGAAGTACTAAAGATAGCGAAAGTCTGGATAATCGTCAATTATAAGACGAAATTTTCGACATTTTAATGTTTTGACTGATATTTCGGCGTATTTTAGACGAAATTTTCGTCTAATGTTTCTCAACTGCCACACCTATTACAGTTTAAACTATGGGGTGATGAGTGTTTCAGAGCTTGTCGAGGCAGCCGCATCAACGGGGATCAGGCAATTGGCCCTTACCGACATCAACAATACTTCCTGCGCCATAGAGTTTCTTGAAAAATGTTTGGATCATGATATTGAGCCGGTGGTTGGTATTGACTTCCGCGAAAACACTCAGCCCCGTTACCTTGGTTTAGCAAAAAGCGCTCAGGGATTCGCCCTATTGAATCAACTGTTGAATCAATATATGGTACAAGGAATTCCTTTGCCTCGAGAAGCACCAGCACTCGAAGATGTTTTTTTTATATATGATGTGGCAAGGATGCCTGTCCGGCAGCTGAGAAAGGATGAATTTGTTGGCGTGCGGCCCAACGAGATATTTCAGGTCTGTCATGGACATCAGTTGAAACCGGATCGGCTGGTTTGTCTCCTGTCGGTGACACTACCAGCAACCGCCAGCTGGGAACTGCATAGATTACTGCGATGTATCGACCTCAATACGATCCTCAGCAAGCTGAATGCCTCTTCATGTTGCCAGCCGGATGAATACCTGCGAGATCCAAAAGAGGTTGCGCGACTATATGCAACCCAGCCTTTTCTAGTGAGAAATACGAAAAAGCTCCTGGATGCCTGTTGCTTTTCACTACCAAAGGATACCAATCCGAACTTATCCATTTACCTGCATTCTGCCGAATCTGATTTTCAA
>JAGQWV010000869.1 GCA_020437045.1 Saprospiraceae bacterium
TCAAAGCATCTGTTGGTGCTGCATTTACATGTTTTTTTATCTCCTGCTTGGCACGATGATAGGCATGCGTCATTATGCAACCAGTCGATGAGGTCTCCGTATGCGTGTTGGCAATGAAAGCGCCAATATGATTGGAAATCATGTCTTCGATAGGGGAGTAGAGACGCCCAGACGCAGTCCAGTCCGCATAGACTATCGTTTTTTCTCCATAGGGACCGGTTATGGTTTGTTGGATACCAATTGTCTGATCTCTGAATTGCTTAAAGTGTTGTTCTAAATCAGTCATCAACGTGCTATTAGGAGTCAGTTACAACTCAATTCCGTAATTTCATTTACAAATTTGTGGGCAAGTGCATCAGCACCGGATTGATCTTTACTTTCTGCATAAATACGAATGATCGGTTCCGTATTACTCTTTCTCATATGTACCCATTCGCCTGGAAAAATCAATTTTAATCCATCTTCTGTGTCTTTCTCTGTGCTCTGATATCGATCTTTCAATTTTTCGATAACCACATCTGGATCTACATTTTTCTCCAGGTTAACTTTCTGTTTACTGATCACATACTGAGGCATGTCGCCTCGGATCTCGGACGCCGACTTTCCCGTCTCACAAAAATAACTCAATATTAATGCAATACCAACCAGGGCATCACGACCATAGTGTAGTTCGGGGTATATGACACCGCCGTTTCCTTCACCACCGAATATAGCTCCGACTTCCTTCATTTTAGCGACCACATTCACTTCGCCGACCGCAGATGCATAATACTGTTCACCATGATTTAATGTTATATCTTTCAAGGCCTGTGTCGAGCTTAAATTAGAGACTGTCGAGCCTTTGGTATGTCTCAAAATGTAATCTGCCAAGGCAACTATGGTGTATTCTTCGCCGAACATGGATCCATCTTCACAAAGTAAGGCAAGACGGTCTACATCCGGATCTACCACAATTCCAAGATCATATTCCCCCTGGCTCATCTCATTAGCTATTTCGATTAGATTTTGTGGTAAGGGTTCTGGGTTATGACTAAAATTACCACTGAGATCGTCATTTAACAATTTGTAATCACAACCCAGAGCAGCCAATAAGGGAGCGATCGAAATACTGCCAGTACTGTTGACGCAATCGACAATGACTTTAAATCGCTTTGCTTTAATTTCATCAGTTTTTACCAGTGGTAAATTTAAAATCGCTGAAATATGTTGATCAATAGCACCTTGGTCGTATCGCCTTTTACCCAAATCAAAAACCTCTGCAAAACTGAAATCCTGATGATGAATGATCGAAAGAATCCTTTCTCCAGCTTCCGCAGAAATGAACTCGCCACGATCATTCAGGAATTTCAAGGCATTCCATTCTACCGGATTATGGCTTGCGGTGATGATAATACCACCGTTCGCCTGATTTAAGATTACGGACATCGCCACGGTGGGAGTCGTAGAAAGCTGTAGATCAATCACATCTATTCCCATGCCCAGCAAAGTCTGTACTGCGAGCTCATGTACCATGGATCCCGAAATACGAGCGTCACGACCGATCACCACTTGTAGATTTTCGCCGTAATCCTTCAACCATGTGGCATAAGCGGCACAAAAAGAAACGATATCAACAGGCGTTAAATTTTCACCAGCCAGTCCTCCGATAGTTCCTCTGATACCGGATATTGATTTAATTAAAGGCATATATCAAGAAATTAATAAAGTGCAGATCAAAGTTACAGATTACCCATGATAATGTAACTTTGCAACTATTCTTTGGTAGCTAATTATGCTCGAACATCTACTTCAGTGGGATGAGAAATTATTTTTCTTCATCAATCATGCAAATCTTCATTGGATTGATCACTGGGTTCCATATTTCCGGCATAAAATATTTTGGGCGCCTCTCTATATCTTTATTCTCTCTTTCTTTATCTGGAATTACCCCCGTAATGGACTAATAATTATTTTATTTGCCGTACTCACTGTAGGATTATCGGATACCATCAGCTCGAGATGGATTAAGAAAAATGTGGAACGCCTTCGACCGTGTAATGATGATCACCTGAAGGACGAAGTAACGTTACGCATAAGATGTGGTGGTGGATATAGCTTTACGTCTTCTCATGCAACCAATCATGCCGCGCTTGCTTTTTTTATCTTTTTCCTTTTTTGCAATCATGGCCGACGGCGGTGGCGATACCTTTTGGTTCTTTGGGCAATAGCAGTGGGTCTGGCGCAGATCTATGTGGGTGTACATTATCCACTTGACGTTCTTGGTGGAATATTGGTCGGGACCGCTGTGGGGTGGTTGTCTGCCTGGACGTTTCGAAGGTATTTTAGCCTCGAATGATTGTGGTATCCCAACGCCAGATTAGGGCGATAAGCCCATAGTTGAATTTGAACCTGAACAGAAGGAGTGCAGTCGATTAAGAAAAGTGTACAGGATCTGTTTGGTGACGCAGGATATCCGTAAGATCTTCCCTTTCGCGAATTAAATAATCCTTGCCTTTATAAATCATGACTTCAGCCGGTCGCACTCTCGAGTTATAATTGGATGACATTTGAAAACAATAAGCCCCCGCATTTTTGAAAGCAATAATATCGTCCACTCTAATTTCCGGAATCGGTCTGTTCCAGGCAAAATTATCGGTTTCACAAATGTAACCAACCACCGAATAATACTTCTTGTCTCCGTTGGGATTACTTATATTGACGATCTCATGATAAGCTTCATAAAACATGGGCCGGATTAAATGATTAAATCCCGTATCCAGTCCTGCAAACAAATTAGATGGACTATGTTTAATAATGTTTGTTTTCGCTAAAAATGTACCACTCTCTGAGACAATAAATTTTCCAGGTTCAAACATCAATGTCAGATCCTTACCTCTCTTGGCACAGAAGTCATTAAATTTTCGGCTCATCTCTCTGCCAAAAAGGGCAATGTCGGTCTCCACATCTTCTGGCTTATATTTGACTTTAAAGCCGCTTCCAAAATCGATGTAATTCAAATCCGGAAAATGTGCCGCGGCTTTAAATAAAATATCAGTTGCTTGTAAAAAAACCTCTACATCCAAAATGTCGGAACCGGTATGCATATGCACTCCTTCTATATTTAAACCGGCAGAATCCATCAGCTCCAATATGGCATCTAACTGGTGAATAGAAATTCCAAATTTCGAATCAATATGCCCCGTCGATATTTTTTTATTCCCTCCGGCCATGATATGTGGATTAATCCGGACACAAATGGGATAATTGATCTTGTGATCGGCAAAATAGCCCAGCGTCTCTAAATTGTCTATATTAATTCCCACACCGATATCCATTGCCATTTTATATTCTTCAATGGATACGGCGCTAGGTGTAAAGACAATCTCTTCGGGTTTGAAACCCGCTTTGAGACAAAGATGAATCTCTCCCAAAGAAACGGTGTCCGCATGGGCGCCCAGTGATCTGAGAAACCTTAATATGGAGATATTGCTTAGAGCTTTGCAAGCATAATTAATCGTCAGATTCTTTACAGAGAAGGCTGATACCAATTTATGGTATTGCCGTTCAATAATTGCCGTATCATAAACATACAGAGGCAGTCCATATTTTTCAGCTAATTCCGTTACTGGAATGCCCTGCAGCTCATAACGATCTTCTTTCAATTCCATAAAAAGGACCTCTATCATTAATAATTAGTGGTCAAAGATAAAAAAGGGACTTATACCTAAATATTAAAATGAAAGGTGAAATTCCTTCAGTTTAGGCAGCTCTTTAAACCAGGATAGCAACCTTGTATCATTTGAATTTATTTTCAAATGATTCTGCATCGATGCCAGAAGTAATGCCTGCGGGATATCAAGATACTTTCGAACACCCAGGTAATAGGGACCTTCATCATGTGTAGCAGATGGATCTTGTAAGAAAATATTATATCCCTCTAGGAATATCGAAGCATAAGTGGCCAGGATGGATGTCTTTCCCGCACCCTGCAGATGGGTTACTTTTGGGAAAAGTTCTCTGATGACCTTTAGTCCTTGCAAGATGTCATAGGTTTGCGCAGACTCGAGCGTCTCACCCAATAAATAATACCGCCGCAACACATGGGTCATAGCGTTGGATCCAAAAGAATATTTAGCGATTCCTGCACCCCTTATAGGGAGATAAATGATCATACCATGCTTCTGCAAGTCCTTTTGAATTTCTGGATTAACGATCCCCGTGGTCATCCACAATTCGTCTGCACCAAAATTCTGATTCAGATATGACTGCAGATCCTCCCATTCCTTATCATCTAATATCTTGATAACCGGATCTGCAAGGACATTTTGTTTGTCCTTTAGGATAAGGAGTGGAAGCTCTATGTTAGGTTGAGTTTCCAGCTTATACATTGTCAGGGTGTTTTGGTTACTATCATAGTCCCTGAATTTGCCCAATTTAAATGAAGACTCTTTAGGCCATGCTTGAAAAACGCGGTCCGTGAGCATTGATATCAGTTGATCATGCCATTCACTCAGGGAAGCTGTTGTTTTTGGAAGGTCCGCAATACCTGCTACAGACACAAATTCAGAGTCAATGTGCGTATTGCGTTCATCCGCGGGGATCCTATCTAAAACGCGAAGTTGTTCCGGGTTAAGATATTTGACTGCGGCGAGGTCAATTAGACGATCGTCGTTCTGCAGGAAATGATTCAGCCACCTAAAAGTCGGAATCTGAATATCCTGAATGTCATGATGACCACCGCCAACTACGTTTATAGCAATTTGATCCGATGCTTCCAGCCGGTCATAAATAGTTTTCATTTGTTTATAGGTGCGATATACACCATCCAGTGGAAAGATCGCATCCTGGTCTGCATTTCCTATCAATAATGGCCTTGGGGCAATCAGAAAACCCAATTTAGGATAATCCCATTGGTAGGTGTTGGCAAAAAACATGCAATCGCAGTGCCCTTCCACACAACCATCAACCACATAATTATGCAGGTCCGTGATTCCGGATATCGGTGCGACAACTTTAATTCGTTCATCCAATGCTGCTACCCACCAACTGGTGATTCCTCCACCACTGCGACCCGTCATGCCAATTTTATCCGGGTTGACATCCGAACGAGTCGTGAGATAATCGATCGCCCTGATTCCATTCCAGGCTTCAACACCTGCCGGAGTATAGCCTCTGCTTTCCCACCACCATCGATTATAGCGGTAAAGACCGTGATGTATCCCTTCTATTTCTCCTAATTGCACCGTGTCCAGAATCAGACATATGTAGCCATTACGTGCATACCATGCCGGATGATGCTGATAGTTTGCCTTTGCTCCGTAGTTATATCCATCTTTTATCACGGTTGCATGTCCACATACATACAGTACAGCCGGTAGTTTCTCTGTAACTTCTTTAGGACGGTAAAGGTTGGCTGTGACATAAAGACCGGGCATCGACTCAAATACAATATTTTCGACGGTAAAAAATTCATGTTCAACAATGCTGGTCACCTGCACATTTAAAGGTGACTTCTGTGGTAAGGGTGAAAGTCCCAGCATATCGAGTAATTCCTCTCTACCTGATTCCTGAAGGGCAGTAAAATGGCCCAGATCAATTTTTGATAAATCATTATGCTCTTCGATTTCCTCAACCCTCATCCTGAAATATTTATCAAGTTGCTTGTCAAAATTCCAATTAGTTGGGTTTGGATTAAGAAGATCTCCAATCGATAAAAGACCGCACACTAAGAAAATCCATTTAACCATCACTCTCTATTTGCTTTTCCATAATTGGCCAAAATAGTATATAATTTTAAGTAATTTGCAGATATACCGAGTTCTGGAGTCCAACAATTAGTTAACAAATGACAAGCTATTACTTCATTCCTTTTTTGATCGCGTTTACTTTTTCATGTGGCAGTAAAGAGGTAAGACAGACAGATCAAGGCTATGATAAAATGATAGTATCTCGAGAAGAATCTAACACATTGAAGGCCGGTGAAATCATATCCCGAATTAAGAAAAATGTCACTTGTCCATGGCGTTCAGAGACGGTAGACACTTACAAAAGTGGTGATGAAGAATCGGATGTTACCGGTATCGCAACAACGTTCTTAGCCACGCTCGATGTTCTACAGCGGGCCTCTGCAGCAGGACTGAATATGGTCATCACCCACGAACCAACATATTATAATCATCTTGATGACCCGGCATTTTTCCTGGATGATCCTATCTATTTAGCCAAAAAGAAATTTATTGA
>JAGQWV010000870.1 GCA_020437045.1 Saprospiraceae bacterium
AAACATATGAGAACTCCCGGAGGCATTGGCGAAAATCTGGTTCAGTACAGCGTCTTCCTCCAAAGGCAAGGATTTTTTAATCTCATTTTTTCCCGGATGGTCAAATTCAGTCTTTTCGAGATAGACTCCGTAGAATGGTTCATCAAGAACAGACATATCTGATCGCTGTGCAAACGAATACATCAACGCTGTAGAAATAGTGCGGGGACAACTTACCAAATTGATAATCATGAATCAAAGCCGTAAAATCGGTGGCAATTCGTGTTAAAAAAAGCTTTTTGTTCACTATCGCTAAACCGGGCCATGTAGGTCTGAACAGTACTAAACCATTGTTCATAGGTGGAAGCTAACGTACATACCGGCCAGTCAGATCCAAACATACATCGATCCACACCGAAAAGTTCGAATGTTTGATCAAAATAAGGTAGAAAATCTTCCTCCTGCCAGTACAACCAATGGGCTTCAGTGACCATTCCAGATACTTTGCAATATACATTTGGCATTTCGGCTAGCTGGGCCATTCCCTTACTCCATTTTAAAATCCTACCATCTTTTATGTCCGGCTTTCCGACATGATCCAACACTATGGGCAGATCAGGAAACTGGGCTACAAAATCGATGGCTGCTTCCAATTGATGCCAGTAGATGAGAAGGTCATAGGTGAAATTTAAACCGGCTAATTGGTCGATGCCATAAAGGAAGTCGGTGTCTGCCATAAGGCTGACAGCCTCCGACTGCAGGATATGGCGGAATCCGACCAGTTTGTGATCAGAGCGGTATTCTTGTAATTGTTCTCTGATGTCGGGACTTCTAAAGTCGACCCAGCCGACGACTCCTTTGATCCACGGGTAGTCAGAAGCCAACTCAAGGAGAAAATCAGTCTCCTCTCGGGACTGATCGGCCTGTACCGCGATTGTTCCTTCAATACCTAATTGGTCCAGAATCGGTTTCAGGTCATCAGGGAGAAAATCACGTCTGATGTTTTCCATGATACCCGGCGTCATCCAGGAATCTCTTTCCTGATTAAACTTCCAAAAGTGCTGATGTGAATCTATTGCCATCATTTTCTAAAGACTTATACCACGTTTCCAAGGTATGAAATCATCCTGACTCAGTTTTTCGGCACTAGTCAAATGTGTGCCGCTTGCTACTTCAATAATCATTTCGAGCAGCTCATGTGCTTTCGTAGCAAGGGTATCTGTTCCTTCTATGATGGTGCCAGCGTTGATGTCGATGATATCTTTCATGCGCTTCGCCAATGTAGAATTGGTAGCCATTTTGATCGTTGGTGTAATGGCATTTCCCGTGGGAGTACCAAGTCCGGTAGTAAAAACGATCATCGTTGATCCTGCTCCGGCCAGACCGGTTGTGCTTTCCACATCGTTTCCGGGAGTGCAAAGCAAGTTTAGTCCGGATTTGGACAGGATTTCCCCATAATCCAGAACGCCCTGCACCGGAGAATTTCCCCCTTTCTTTGCGGCACCCAATGACTTGATGGCATCGGTGATTAGTCCATCGCGGATGTTTCCGGGAGAAGGATTTGCTTCGAATCCCGAACCATCTGCTTTGGCTCGCGCATTATAATTTTGCATCAGTTTCAGGAAGCGGTTGGCGGTGTCTTCATCCACACTTCTATTCACCAGGTCCTGCTCCGCACCATGTAATTCCGGAAACTCGCTCAGGATAGCGGATCCTTTTAGCGCTACCAGCATATCAGCGCAATAACCAAGTGCGGGATTGGCAGAAAGACCCGAAAACCCGTCGGAGCCCCCACATTCTAAGCCCAAGGTCAGGTGGCTGAGTGCAGCAGGTTTTCGGGTAGTTTGATTGGCGATATGCAATCCCTCAAACGTCTGCTTGATTATTTTCTCAATAAATTCGGTCTCGGTTCCTCCTGTTTGTTGTTCAAAATAATAGACGGGTTTATCCAGGTTGGGAGTAAACTCTTGAATAAATTGTTGAAGAATGCGAGTCTCAGCATTCTGACAACCCAAACTTAATACGGTAGCCCCACCGCAATTGGGATGGACAATATAAGATGCCAGTAACTTGCACAGCATTTCCGAATCCTGACGCGTACCTCCACAACCACCTTCGTGAGTTAGGAATTTTATCCCGTCAATGTTTTTAAAGACCCGGCTTCCGGTCGTTGATTTGCCGGTTTCCAAATTCAGATCCATAAAATTTGAACGACCATCTTTGACGGCGGAAATTAGGTTGTCGATTCGGATCCTTTTCTCCTTACCTTGAAAATATCCCAAAGGCTCCAGGAGCGTATCTTGAAGAAGTTTAATATTTCGATTTTCGCAAAACACTAAAGGAATAAATAACCAATAGTTTCGGGTTCCGACCTTGCCATCGGACCGGTGATAACCTTGAAATGTCCGGTCCTTAAATGCAGCGACGTCTGGTTCCTGCCAGATGTAATCATGACTGGCAATGTTTATAGGAG
>JAGQWV010000871.1 GCA_020437045.1 Saprospiraceae bacterium
GTAAGCGGTTCTACAACGCCAAAGGATGACTCCAGAATGACATTATCCTTAATTCCAATAACCGAGTAGAGAATATTACCATAAGAGATTTAAAAATACTGCACCGGATTCGCAAGAATATTTAAATTTTATGAAAGGTAAAATTTGACCAAGAGAAATAAAATCTATTTTTTCAAGCTGTTAGATTTTGGCCTACGACTATACGCAGCACATCGAATTAGATGTGAATTTGGCAACATCCAGCATGAGAACTCACAAAGAATTTATTATTTTAGATCATGCCTACTTTATCCACTCACCTCATAATCTGATCGATATGTATAGAATCTTTCTACTCCTAGTTTGTTTGTTTTCGGTATTGAGTTGCTTCAGCCAGCAAACCTTGAGAGCGGCAGCGTCCAAACGTGTTATCACCCCTGATCCCTTACTACCGGTTTCAGGTGGGGTAGGTATTCCAAAGCCGGTTGATAAGAAGCAAGGTGACCTGTATGTCCGGGCCCTGGTTTTGGAAGAAGGAGCTACACGAGTAGCTATTGTATGCCTGGATAACCTTGGGTGGCCATCGGTATTAGGCGACCGGTCCAGGGCATTGATTAGTGGAATTCCTGCTGAGAACATTTTGATTTCGGCTACCCATACACATAGCGCTCCTGATGCCTATGCTTTTGTGGATGAACAAGGTAATACCGGAGCGAATTTCGAATATCTTGATTATTGTGTTAAGCAGGTGGCGGATGCTGTCAACGAGGCTATTGAGCAGCTGCAGCCGGCTGAATTAAGAATGGCAGTAGGTGAAGCCAAGGGTAAAATCGCTTTCAATTACTATGCTCCTGATCTTTATGATCCGAGATGTGGCGTGATTCAGGTGGTGGGAAAGTCAGAAAAGGATATCATTGCCACATTGGTAAACTACGCTATACATCCAGAGGTACTTGGATCTAAAAGAGGAATTCTCAGTCCTGATCTTTGCGGCCCGCTTTGTACGGAGATTGAAAACAGTACAGGTGGAATGGCTATTTTTATAAATAGTGCTTTAGGAGGCATGGTGACTGCAGATAACCGAGGTCCTGATGGAGAGTCCGTAGGTACCTGGGCAGAGTGTATTCGCATTGGTGAACTCCTGGCCGATGAAGCTTTGCGTATCGTGAAAGATGCTCCTATTCAGGAAAATCCTTTATTATCTTGTATCTCCAGGGAAGTTTCCTTTCCAGTTGAATCCGAATTGATGCGTGCCATTATTATGAGTTCGCCGTTGGGAATTAAAATTAGTGACGATTTTAATTTAACTACGAAAGTGAATCTCATTAATATCGGACAAGGTCAGATTTTGACGATCCCTGGTGAGGCTTTGCCAAATATTGGTTATTACTTAAAGCGCAAAATGAAAGGTCAATACAACTTTTTATTTGGCCTTACAAATGACGCTTTCGGTTATATCCTCACAGAGGTTGATTTTAATAGTTTTAAGCGATATGATTATATAACTCGAACCAGTCTGGGTGAAAGAACCGGAGAAATCTATATTAAAAATGCCTTGGAATTACTTGCTGAAAATCCTTCGCCGCAAGCCAAACAATAATTCGATTTCTCAATTATACAGCCGTTATTATTAAAACGAATCCCCGGTTCATCTCCATGAAAAAATGGTATAAGAAAAGTTTGATCATTTGTATTTCCATTCTGGTT
>JAGQWV010000872.1 GCA_020437045.1 Saprospiraceae bacterium
AATGCTTATTTAAATGAACCGGATGAGGAATCTGTTTTTATTCATCATGGCACTCCGTTGCCGGTTCAGCATTATCTGTTTCTGGAACTCTGGAATAAAACCCAATCAAAGGAACTTGTAAAATATTTCTATCCAAAATTAAAAGCCTACTATGAATTTATTGCCGGTAAAACGGAAACATCGAACACGGCAAATATGCAATCTGGACTCATAAGAACCTGGGATTATTTTTACAACTCCGGAGGCTGGGATGATTATCCACCGCAAAAATATGTAAATGAGCATAAGCTTACATCGAATGTGACTCCAGTGGTTAGTTCTGCTCATGCAATTCGTATTGCCAAAATTTTAAAGTTGGCGGCCCATGAACTAGGTCTTCAAACTGATATGGCTATTTATGACTCCGATATCCAGCATTTAAGTAATGCGCTTAATAATTTTTCCTGGGACGAATCCAGTGGTTACTTTGGATATGTTGTGCATGATACGTCGGGTAATGTGCGTGATATTTTAAAATATGATGACCAGGTCAATTATAATATGGGGCTGGGTGGAGCATCGCCACTTATATCCGGAATCTGTACTGAAGATCAAAAGAAAGCCATTCTTTCCCATTTGATGACCAAGGGGGAGATCTGGTCGGATGTTGGCTTGTCTGCCGTTGACCAGTCGGCACCATATTATTCCAACGAGGGATATTGGAATGGCACGGTATGGATGCCGCATGAATGGTTCTATTGGAAAACAATGCTGGATTTAGGAGAAGCTAACTTTGCCGATAGAATAGCAATGACAGCGCTCGACACCTGGAAACGAGAAACCGAAGACCGGTACAACTGTTATGAACATTTTATTATAGAAACAGGCCGGGGAGCTGGATGGCATCAGTTTAGTGGATTATCGTGTCCGGTATTATCATGGTTTAATGCCTATTTTCAAGAAGGTACCATTACCACCGGATTTGATGTTTGGATCAAGGAAAAAACTTTTAATGAATCAAATACCGGACTACGCGCTAATTTATATATAGGTGAAAATAGTAATAGCCAATTTACCGTCATCGTATGTCTAAATCCGCAGTATGATTACCAGGTAGTATGGCAAGGAAAAATGGTAGAATATAAAGAAGTGAGCAAGGGCACCCTTAGTATTACCCTGCCAAATAATACTGATAATGGTTTGCTCGAAATTACAAAAGACTAGGAAAGCGTTGAAATGCTCAGTTTGATGCTGAATCCGTCAATCGTTTGGAATGGTATTGTTTTAGTGTCAGCGCAAGATGGGTATTTCCACACCCTTCTTTAGATCAATTAGGAATTTTACGATTTAGAATTTACGATTTTTTCCTGATGGATAATTTAGGGTAATGTGTGGGAGGATTTCCCTTTAGGAATCAAGATCGAGGGCAGGGATACGAAGTACGATTTTCGAATTGGATAATATTTAGTTTTAGTATGGAGAGCGGCGAATCTACCTTCGCTGGCTTTTAAACCATTTGTTCTCAACTAAATTTATAATATTTAGTCTTTGGAGAATTAAAATCTATGGACGTTCTATTCGCGTACATTCGCGAAAATTCGCGGATAAAAGAACGATTTAAGATATACGATTTTTCCTAGTTGATTATTTCGGCTAAATGCAGATGGATTTCCCTTTAGGAATCAAGATCGAGGACAGGAATACGAAGTACGATTTTCGAATTGGATAATATTTAGTTTTAGTATTGAGAGCGCGAATCTACCTTCGCTGGCTTTTGAACAGTTCTGTTCTTCTCCTGACTTAATGGCAAGGATGTGCGATTGTAAGATTTACGATGCACAGGTTTTGATTAGCATATAGTGGATCTGCTGCAGCTATCCGATAAATCTCTTCCGGTTCGCTTGAAAAGTGTAATTTACCTGCAACTTTTTGCCGGTTAAAAGCGGCGTAACCAATAAATCAAAAACACTTACATGAGAACTATTTTTGTGAAATCTACCTCTCATTACTTGAGAAAAGCTAGTTTATTCTTAATCTTCATTTTGTTCGGTAACTACATATTTGGCCAATGCCCTCAGGCATGTTCTGGATCGAATACCGCTTTGGGGGAATTTGCCGGAAATCCCATGAGTATAACAGGTGTTGCCGTTACATCAATAGGGTGGACCGCAGGGGGACTCAATACTTCTGGAAACCTGAATACTTTTATCGGTCATACGGCAGGTTTAAGGAATACCACGGGATCTAATAATTCCTATTTCGGTGCCGCAGCGGGGCAACATCTTACCGGCAACTCAAGCTCGAATATCTGTATTGGTAGTCTTACCGGACCAGAGGCTGATACTTTGATCTCAAATCGGTTATTTCTTGACAATCAAAGTGGACTTGATCCGCTGATTTATGGCGAATTTGACAATGATTTTATCAGAATTAACGGTACGTTGGAGGTAACCGCCGGCTTGACCAATCCCTCGAGTATACATCTGAAGGAACAATTTCGCGCACTCTCACCAGAGGACATGCTCGATAAAGTCAGCCAACTGGATATACAGGAATGGTCTTATAAGAAGTATCCTAATGTCCGGCATATCGGACCGACCGCTGAGATTTTTCACCAGACATTTGGTGTGGGTATGGACGATAAGTCAATCTCCACCATTGATGCCGATGGTGTGGCATTGATAGCGATACAAGCACTCATCGAAAAGACCAATGACACCGAACAGCTATCCGAACAAATCGAAGCCTTGGAAAAAGCCAATAAAGAACTTGAGGCAAATTTGATGCGGATCGAGAAAAAGCTAAATGGGGAATAATTGATGAGTGTATACAATTTAATATCGAAATTAATGAAGACTTTAAATATCAGACAAATACGTTATTGGGCATTTATCAACCTCTTGCTTCTTACCATGGAGCTTGCTAATGCCCAATGTGATCCGACTTGCTTCGAGACGGCAAATATTGCTTTTGGAAGCGGTGCCGGAAATCCGACAAACGCTACGGGAATAGGAGTGACATCGGTGGGATCAGCTGCCGGAACTGCTAATACGTCGGGAATACTGAATGTTTTTTTTGGAGCTAATTCCGGGCTATCCAATTCAACAGGCAGTAATAATTCTTTTTTGGGTGCTGATGCCGGGCAACATATTACTACGGGCAGTGCAAACATTTGTTTTGGGAAAAGCGCCGGACCCACTATGGATAGTTCCAGCGTTAGCAATCGCTTGTACATAGACATTGAAGAAACAAATGCTCCTTTGATTTACGGTGAGTTTGATAATGATTTTGTCAGAATCAATGGCACTTTTGAAGTGACAGCGGGGTTGACCAATCCATCAAGTGTCTATCTCAAAGAGCGATTTTCTCCGGTGGATCTTAC
>JAGQWV010000873.1 GCA_020437045.1 Saprospiraceae bacterium
TCCATCGATATCCAGAGAAAGGATAAACCGCTGATCGGCAGATGGTCCGGAAAATTCGAAACCACACCGCCCCCTTCCTTCCACTTCGTCAATTTGTAGATCATAAGTGGCAAAAGGATTGAATCCGGCAAACCAAATACCCGCCTCTGATGGAGTACCGGCTTGCACGACCAATTGTCCGGACTCAATATTTATTTCCGGTTTTGGAGATTCGTAAGTCCGTACCGGATGCATGCTGGAAAGCCCTACAATATGATCCGGCTCAAAAGAAGCAAGAGAAATGGATTGCTCCGGTGAAAAAATTAAACGTTTTACTCCTTGTCTGACAAAATGGAGATCAGCCGGGTTTTGACCAGCCATAAAATTTTGAGCCAGGATTAAAATCAGTAGCCACCAATAATAATAATTGCCCCGCATATCAGATTTTAATATCAACACTTTTTCCTACATAAACTCCCTGCGGTAAATCAATGATAAATGTTGTCTCATCTCCCTGAACCGAGGTGGAAAAATTTTCACCGGAGACCGAATAATTACCCGAAATGGTAAGCATTAATTTTTTCAATTTCCGCGAAGGGTCAGCGACAGATAAGGTCTTTATTCGGTTATTTTCAAATTGCACCATCACCATTCCCTGACTTTCCATTTCCACTTTAAAATCATCCATAAATTTAAGGCTGCCAGCTTGATAAAAAACCGCTTGCCCGATCTGAGAAGTATGATTAAAGACCGCCTGTTGCTGAGCCGTATTGACCACGACATCAATCGATCGATTGTCACTGCAATTTTTGGCCAGATCATCCTTGGTGGTGACGGGTATAACGATATAGGCATAACTCGCATCACTTGGATGATTACCATGATCAAACCAGGCTGAGAAAACGTCCTTACTTAAGATCTCTTCAGAAACATTTTTTCTGTCGGTGATATCTGCCCAACTACCCTTTTGTTCCTGATTGGAAATATGAATTTTAGTTGGCTGGGGAAAAATATAGCCCACCCCATCATGATAGATCGCTTTAATATTTTCCAGATCATGACTGCCACGAGGTAATAAATTCATTTGGTTATCCTGCATAATAGAAATATCACTACGCATTAATACCTGATCAATAGTGGTAACGACCGGCTTATTAAATTTCAGATGAATATCAGCCCCTAGACAAACATATTCCTTGTCAAAGAAAAACCAGGATTTTTTTGCCGCTACTAAATCGTGAGGACTCACAAAATCAAATGCTACCGCTCCATACAAACCGTCGGTAATTGCACCTACAAAATCGGTCACGCCATCTACCTGTATATTTTCGATGCCATGCAATTTCTCTTTCTGTACAATCGTGGTGCCGGATATCTTCTGCCAATCGTACACCGGCCAGATATCGTGATATTCATCTCCTTTCAGTTGTAAATAATTGGTCCCATCTGCACGATGATGCGTTGTTTTGCCCGGACCATTATAAGGTTCTTCCATATTTCTGTTGCGGGTAGAGTACATCCGGACGGTCGTGTAGAAATCAGGTCGCTGAAAAACAAAATGTTCGGTTTGCCAGAAAAATTTAGCAAAAGAAGCGGATGGTTTGACCTCACCCTTGCGTAATTTTAAAATCTCTTCTAATTCTGCTTTTCGGTAATCGGTACTGAAGAGAAGTTTCTTAATCTCGATGGTGTCGCGTGGTTTAAAATCAGACTGATTGGAAATACTTCGATTTTTTACACTGATATCTTCGTAAATACCATAAACCAACTGTTTGCAAATTCCATCCAGATAATAATCCACGAGATGGTTTATTTTTTCCAGTGAAAAAGCATATTGCGTATTAGCTACATAATATGACCATTCGCCAAAAGCGTTGGCATATTTACCATAACCATAAGACGTTGTATTATTTACCCGGTCTACCCGGTGATGAAAACTATAATCCTGTTGCATGCCTCGTGATCCGGTACTGAATTTGACTTCACCTTCAATCAGCCGGATGATGTCATTAAAACCTTCATGGTCACCGGTAAAAAGTAAATTTTTAGCGAGAATCCCGGCAATTACAATTCGGTCTCCGCTGGGTCTTGCTCCGGAAGCTTTCATGTGAGCTCTTCCGATTATTGGCTGAGCTTTTTCCACCAATTCTTTGGGCAATTCATCACCCATCACCAGCATTAAATTTACCAAATTACTGGGTGTGGATATCTGATTATCATGCCAATTATCACCAAAAAAATCATGGTCCACCCAGTAGGCTAATGATTTGATAATAATATCTTTTAATTCCCGGGTGTGATAATAGGTAGAATGTTTATCCTTATAGGTTTTGGCGAGTAAAACCATATTGTAAGTGTGTTGGCGATGGGGAAATCCGGCAGTACGACTCAGGTCCGTATAATCAATACCCTCAAAGCTGCCGTCCTCTTTTAAAGTTGCCAGGATCTCCGATATTTGACTTTTTTCCGGAAGATCTTTCATTAATTCTTCTATCACCCTTTGTCTGACAATCGAAAAATCATCAGCAAGTACTTGAACGTGACTCGATATCAAGATGAGGAAAAATAAAAGCGTCTTCATACTGATTTTTTTTAGCTAAAAACAAAATTTGATTGACCAGCTACTTTCAGGTTCGGAATCGTAATAGATGAATGTAATTTTTGACAGTGATTTTCCTTACCAAAAAATAAAATACAGAAAAGTCAAAATGATACAGATGATAATGGCACTAGTGTTAAATGCTTTTCCTGTATTAAAAATACCCTTAGTTAGAGGAATGCCTTTTTCGTGGTCAGCTCCTTTACCTTCCTGATAGCTTATCACTACCATAATGAGCATCGTGATAATCCAGGTCCAAAACATTTGATCCATAAATGGTAATTCAGGAAAAATTGCACTATCGGACCATCCTTTGGGACCTACTTTAAAGAATAATGCAATGGGTATAGACAGTAAGGCTCCCCAGATTGCTGCGCGATTGGTCGTTTTCTTCCAAAACAATCCCAGAATAAAGACCGCCAGAATGCCAGGACTAACAATCCCTGTGTATTCCTGTATGTATTGAAAAACCTGCCCCAGATTAGCAAGCTGCGGTGCCAGAAAAACGGCAATAATCAGTGCAATAAGTCCGGAAATCCTGCCGGTGGACACCAATTTTGACTCGGATGAGGAACGACCAAAATAAGGTTTATAAATATCCATAGTAAATATGGTGGCTGTCGAATTGACCATCGATGCTAAAGAAGAAACAATAGCTGCGGACAGAGCAGCCAGTACCAACCCCTTTAACCCAATCGGTATAAAATGACTGATCAGCCAGGGTGCTGCATTATCATTGATGATATTTCCTTCGGCATTAATAAAACTCGGATCCAGGGTGTCCATA
>JAGQWV010000874.1 GCA_020437045.1 Saprospiraceae bacterium
TGAACGGTGCCATTTTTTGGGGTGTGGTGACCGGGATTGTTCTACCACATCTTCGGCTCGTGCAAATGATCGAGCCGGATATCCAGAAATACCTGTCACAGTTTCCAATCTTTCCAAGGCTTCATAAGTGCGTATTGCCAGTTCTCTGCTTTCTTCAGATTTGGTGGCTGCATAGCGAAAACATTGAGCCACCAGATATGTAGCCGTCCATAGTCCGTCATTATCCTGATTTATCGCATGACTGGTCGAAATATCGCCGGGAATGGTGAGTCGGGATCTGTTTATAAGCCCCAGGCGGTTGTGCCTTATCTGGATCAGACTGTCGTAAAACTCCGCTTTGTCCCGAAGATTAATATTAATCTCTTTGATCTCACTGATACTGTTTGGGGTGGCCAGCCATGTGCGGTCTTCAAGAGGTAAAATATCAACAACTTCCGGTTCTTCCAGCCAACGTTTTCCCAAATAATAGTGCCATGATTTGTCGTCTCGCCTGATAGCGCCCATGGAAGTGCCCAGCCAAAAAGTATTTTCTCTAGCACGAATTAGCGTCACAGGACCATACGGAAGGCCACTATTACCCGACCAAACCCAATGATTTCCATCCCGGGCAATGCCACCAACCGATAGCGGAGCACTATATGCCAGATATGCTCCTGAATCGATATTCATAAGGCTAAAATATTGACGGTCATTGGCTTCAGCCATTAAAACATTGTCCAGATTAACCCAGTTATGGTTGTTTCGTCGCCACAAACCATCCATGGTTGCCACCCAGAGGTCATCACCAAAACCACTTTTGATATCATTTACTGTAAAATCTCGGATTTGGTCATGAAGTTGCCATTGACCATCAAATGAATAGAGGCCTTTCTCGGTGCCGATATAGAATTTATCTGTCGACCGTTCGTAGAATCCCGAAATCACCCGATGATCCCGGGCTTCCATGGGAAGTGGAACACCCGTGTCCTTGGCAAAGGCCAAAATACTATCCTGGGAGATTAACCAAATTTGCTGTTCAGCATCGGTAAACGCATGCTGCCATTGACCCTTAGCGACCTCTGTCCAGGTGCTTTTTGAATAACGAAAAATACCACCAGTACAGACCATCACGATATCGCCACGGTAAGGAATGACCCGGATAATCTCTCCATTCATAGACAAAGGAAGAGGAACACTGATTTTGATCTCCTGACGGAATACTTGGTCTGAGAAGGTGGGAAGCGATTGCGTATAAGGGGTGGTAGTGATCAGCAGTGATAGGACAAACGTCACAAGGTTTTTCAATGTCATCGATTTTTTTAGTTGGTAAGAAATGGCTTAATCCGTGCTCACTAACTTACGGATGAGATTTTGGGCATGACCGGTCAGTAGAAGCTGGGCACTATTGTTTGCCCGTTCCTCCAATAAAAAGGACCAGTTTTCCGAACCTTCCCACAATAGGGCTTTCATCTTAGTAAGCGCTTCACTACTATAGGTGACCATCGTCTGGAGATATTCGGTCAGGAATTGATCCATCGCTTCAATATCATCAAAACACATTTGGTATAGACCATGCTCTACTCCCCATTGACTAGTTTTCCAGCTACCTGGATTTAATGCGAGACTGGTAAAACCAGCCTTTCCTACTTTGCGGGTGATAGCCGGTTCAATCACATAAGGGCCGATACCAATAGACAATTCACTGAGTCTCATTTCTGCTCTTCTGGTGGCCAGACAATAGTCTGTAGCAGCAAGCAGGCCAACTCCACCGCCGACTGCTTTTCCTTGCACCCGGCCGACCACCAGCTTTTGACAATCCCTGATCGCCAGAATTACCTGGGCAAATCCCATGAAAAATTCTGTGGCCTTCTCAATTGTCGTGATCGATGCTAATTCCTGGAAATTAGCTCCTGCACAGAAAGTGCGATCACCAGCACTCTGAAGTACGATTATTTTACTGGCACGATTCGATCCCTCCTTTAGTATGGCATCCCTCAATTGATGTAATTGAGATAATGGCATCGAATTGTGAGATGGATGTTGGAAAGTAATCGTTGAAACGTTTTGATCGACCTCTATTTTTAGCGTTCCAGCCGTAATGTTCATGGTGGTTACAGTTTAAATTTCATCCCTTCCTGCGAAACATGCATCCCTCTCTTAAGTACTTTTTGCAGGGCTACGGGTTCCTCTCTGACCAATGGATTTGTATGATTAAAATGAATAAAATAAATCTTATCACGTTGATCAACAGATAAATTTTCAAACAAACTGAGGGATTCGATGATAAAAGGGTGGGGGATCTCACTTATATCGCGATTTGGCAATTCCCCGTTTTCAAAGAAAGTACCGTCGATCAAGGCATAGTCGACGGTCTGAATCAGTTGGATGATATTTCTATCCCATTTCGACCACTTGTCAATATCAGGTACGAATAAAAGCCGTTTAGTGGGCCCGATGAAAATAAAAGCCGCCGTTTCTGAGAATTCATCTCGATGAGGAACCAATAGGGGCATATATGATAATTGCTCACTTAGCTGATAAGTAGAATCCGGGTGAATGTAATTTAGGGTAATGTTTCCCAGATCAAGGAGGAGCTTCCATGGCCCATTATTAGTCAGGAATCCGGCCATCCGGGGCAAGATGTAAATTGGCATATTCCGGGCGTTCATTGCTTCGCGACCTAACTGCAGCAATCCACTGTAGTGGCCGATATGGGCATGAGTTATCAGAATGCCGGAGGGAATTGCTGAACTGGACCTAACGATGCGATTCCATTGCCATTTGATTTCTGGTGTTGCTTCTACCAGCCAGCTTTTTTGTCTATCATGATCATAGACACCCAAGGCAACGGGTGATTTGCTGCCAGTTGAATCTTCCCATACCGATGCGCAACAGCTTTTCTGACAATCTATCTGAGGATATCCGGCATCCTGGGCAATCCCCAGTATCTCAATTTCTACTCCAGACAGTTGACAATAGAGTTGATCCAGGATACTAAAGACAAAAAAGCCTATGAGAATCCAGTTTCTCACAGGCTTTGCTTATAATTTTTTATGCTGATGATATTTCTATTAGTCACGACTGGTGAAGATAGCTAGTATCCTTAAGATTTCCACATAGATCCAGACCAAGGTAATCAGTAGACCCATTGCGGCAAACCATTCCATATATATAGGAGCACCGTATTCCTCACCTTTTTCAAACTGATCGAAATCGAGCAGAAGATTTAATGCAGCAATGGCAAGTATTCCTAAGGAGATTATTAGCGAAAGAGGGGTGGCCTGGTGCAGAAAAGGCATGTTAATTCCAAATAAACCCAAAACCATGGACACCATGTATAAAATGAATATACCAAAAGTAGCCATCATTATGCCACTTCTGAACGATTTGGTTACTTTGATTAAACCAGACTTATAGATGGCTAGCATTCCAAAAAATACTGCAAAAGTCAAAGTTACAGCCTGCAAGACTATACCATTGAATGCAGCGGCATACATGGCAGTGATTCCACCAATAAAAAATCCTTCCAGCACAGCATATAGTGGAGCATAGGTGGATGCCTTTTCCATTTTTCTAACGGTCAGAAAAACGATAATCAAACCACCGATTGCCCCTCCCCAGGTCAGAAGTGGATTCGTAAAGGTAAAAGACACTGCTGCGGATGCGAGAAGAATCGATCCCAGGAGAAAGGTTTTGTTCACTGCTCCAGAGACGGTCATTTTTTCTTCGTCAGCATATTCAATGGCATTGGAATTTCTAAAGTTCTCCTCAGTCAAATAAGGATTTGAAGACTGAAATATGCCTCTTCG
>JAGQWV010000875.1 GCA_020437045.1 Saprospiraceae bacterium
TGGCCAATAATGCTACAGAACTGCTACATGCAGATTTCGATGGTAATGCTGATCAGATTCGATCAGTAGTCGGCCAACCCATGGGAGATATTTATGCACACCCAATTGCCACCAACGCCGCCGGCGAAAAAATTGTTGACGCCAACGGATTATATAAATTGGATGGTGACAACTGGGAAAAATATGGAAATGCCATGCCCGATTTCGAAGGTGGATTCATCAATAACTTCGAATACAAAGGCATCACGCTCGATTTTGTGACCGACTTCAGTTTTGGAGGTTCTATCATGCCAACCGGTATCTACTGGTTGACCAGCCGCGGACTCACTGAGGAAAGTCTTAACTATATGGATGCTGCCAGTGGTGGTCTCGCTTATTATGTTGATGCAGATGGAAATGGTATTCAGACATCCGGTGCTGCAGGACCTAATGGAGAGCAGGTATTTAATGATGGTGTACTCCTTGATGGTGTCTTACAATCCGGAGAGCAGAACACGAATGTAATTTCCCAGGCATTGTATTATGCTGCCACATATAACTGGGGTGGTCCTCAGTATGGTAACTCACGATATGAACTCTACATCAATGAGAATAACTGGGTCAAGGTCCGGGAATTAGCTTTAGGATTTAATTTACCGCAATCCGTTACCTCTAAAATGGGTATGAAGCGCGCTAATATTTCTGTTTATGGTCGAAACTTATTCTTTATTTATCGCAGTATAAAGGATCTGGATCCGGAACAAACAACTTCCGGTCCGCGATGGTACAACAACATCAATAATGCTGGTAATAATCCGGCTTTCCGATCCTTTGGTATTCAGCTAAATACAAGTTTCTAAACACCAAAAAGATTCAAAAAATGAAATTTATATATATAAGTCTTTTTTCAATGAGCCTTATCCTTATGTCCTCCTGCCAGAAGGAAGACTTTGCCGAGGCTTACCCTGATCCCGCCAAAATTGCTACTACTTCGGTAGAAAGACAATTTACCGGGATCCTGGTCGCCGGGGTCGATTATGTCGTACCCAGCTACCGTAACTACTTTGTCACATTGAGAATTACACTCAACCCCTGGACACAATCCATTGGTTGGCATAATGCACCGAATCAATATATTCCCGGTTCTTCGGGAGTAGAGGATGTTTGGTTTAATTACTATGACGTATTGGCTCAATACCGTGAGCTGGAGAAAATCTTTGCGGCTGAAGATGCCACCAGTCAGGAGAATCGCAAGATTTTCAAATTGGCAGCGGATGTCTTTGTCTATGGCGAAACGATGCGTATGGTTGATCTGTTTGGCACGATCCCGTTTTTTGAGGCCGGGTTACTAAGCACCAATGGTGGAGACTATAATAATTCTTATGCCCCTTTTGATCAAGGCAAAGAAATTTATAGTTACATGTTGACGGAATTAAAATCCATTGCCAACCAATTGAATAGTTTGAATATTGGTGCTGGATTTTTAGCCTCATTTAAAGCTCAGGATTTGATTAATAACGGAGATATTGATCTTTGGCGACGCTATACTAACTCTTTACGTCTACGGATGTTGACCAGAGTTTCCGGCAATCCGGAGTTTGCTTCGCAAGCAAGTACCGAGATCGCAGAAATCCTGAATAATCCCACCAACTATCCGGTAGTGGATGATAACAGTCAAAATATCATGATCGATATCTATGATGTGAATTCACCCATTAATGCCAAAGGCTTTGATCAGGGTATTAATTCTAATGGCTGGGACGGTGACGATGCACCCCAGAAAATGATTGATTTTCTCAAAGCGTCCAGTGATCCCCGGCTACGGGTATTGTTCGAGCCCGGTACCGATGCTAATGGCGAATACATTGGTTTGGATCCCCTATTAAATAGCAACGAACAGACGGAACTTACAAATAGTGGTCAAATTGCTTTTTACAATCGCACTACGACCAGCCGTAATCAATTTTTTCCAGGTGTACTGATCAATGCCGCAGAAGTTAGTTTTCTAAAAGCAGAGTACTATTTGAATAGTGGTGATGATGGTGCAGCAAAAATGGCTTATGAAGATGGCATACGGCAATCTATCGAATTTTATTATTACGTAAATTCCATCAGTAACGATCAGGTAGCTGGAGAAGTTGCACCAGCTACTGAAGAAGAAATTGCCGCCCTGCTGGCTTCTGATCCGGTAAGCTGGGATAAAGCGACATCCGCAAGTGATAAATTATCACTGATTGCTTATCAACGTTGGGTACATTTTAACATCATTCAACCTTACCAGAATTGGGCAGAGATCCGCAGAGTGGGAGCTCCCATATTAGAGTTTTGGGTTGATAATTCCAGCACCCAAACGGTACCGCCAACGAAATGGAATATTCCAGGTAATGAAATAACTTACAATACAGACAACTACCAGGCAATACAGAGTGAAGACAAAATCACCAACAAAGTATTCTGGGATATGAATTAAAAATCAATTTCTATTTAGCAGTAGTAGATTTCCTTAAGGATGCTTATCTCTCCGGTAAGCATCCTTTTTTTTACCGAATTGCTGTTTTTAATGATAGCGTTCTCAATGATAAATTCCGTACTTTTCCTTCTTATTTAACCGGGATTATGCACAGAGAGCGTTATTTATTCTTGATCACGATTTCCCTTGCATTTTGGCACTGTCAATCTCCTTCCGGACCAGAAGATTCCGCTCGGGAAAATAAGTTAATTGCTCTGCAATATTGCCAATCTTGTCATACGTTTCCTTCCCCTGACCTGCTGGACAAAGCCACCTGGAGTAAGGGAGTCTTACCCAATATGGCCGCACGATTAGGATTAATCATCGATCACTATAATCCTTATGAAAATATGGATGCCGCCCAGCAAGAGTTGGTCAGAGAAATGAATGTTTATCCGGAAAGCCCACTGATATCTGAAGACAAATGGCAGGCGATAAACGACTATTATTTAAGTCTTGCTCCGGAACAGCTTCCCCTTCCCACTACTACCTCAGAAATCTCTCCATCTCCTCCACCCTTCGATCCAAATTTGATCAATATGGGTGACAAAAAAATACCTCAGGTTTCTTTATTGAAATATGATCCCAAAAAATCAATATTATATGTGGGGGATCATCTGGATCTATTTGCTCTATCGTCAGAGGGGGTCGTTATTTCAACGTGGAAAACCCAGAGTCCATCTGTTGATATTCATACAGATCAAGAGGAAATCTATTTATTAAGTATTGGTGAATTTAGTCCATCTGATAAAAAGAACGGCGTTTTATTTCCCCTGAGCAGTAGTCATCCGGATCTGCTCCAAAATAAATTAATTATGGGATTGTCCCGTCCGGTACAATTCACCATTGCCGATCTCAATGGTGACAAGAGCGAGGATGTGCTCATATGTCAATTCGGCAACCATCAAGGAGGATTGGTTTGGTTTGAAAATATGCAATCCAGGATAAAACATTCCTTATCGGAATTACCCGGTGCCCGTAAAAGCATCGTAAAAGATCTAAATAAAGATGGATTGGATGATATCATGGTATTGATGGCACAAGCCTGGGAAAAAGTGGTGATATACTATAACCAGGGTCATGGAAATTTCCGGGAAGAAACGGTGCTTAATTTTCCTCCGGTGTACGGAGTTAGCTACTTCGAATTAAAGGATTTTAACGACGACGGTTACGAAGACATACTACTTAGCAACGGAGACAACTGGGACTATTCACCCATAAAAAAACCATATCACGGTATACGCATTTTTCTCAATGATCAGACCAACCATTTCACAGCATCATATTTCTACCCCATGAATGGATGCAGTCAGGCAACAGCAGTCGATTTCGATCAGGATGGAGATCTGGACATTGCCGCCATTTCATTTTACAATGACCAAATGGATTATGTATGGGAAAGCTTTGTCTATTTAGAAAATACCGGTAATTTAAATTTTATAGCCCACTATATGAATGAAACGAATTGTGGAAAATGGTTGACGATGGAAACAGGCGATTTTAACCAGGATGGATATCCGGATATCTTTCTGGGATCTTATTTTCATAACATCACGGAACTTAGCAAAGCGCTCTATCAAGGTGTACAAGAGTTTCCCCAGGTTTTATTACTCACTTATAGCGCTGAAAATTAGTACTTATGTTCCTGTCTTTTAATTAAACCGGGATTATGAATTAGCCTTTTTGTTCCCGGTTAAAGTTCTGGCTCCTATTTAATAATGGAGCGCTCCCAGACCCTAAAATACTTTCTAAATCATCGCAGCAAAAGCATCGATAAATTGATTCAATTGGACAATGGTTCTGGCGTCGATGATTTTTCCATCTGCAACCTTACCTTTTATACCTTGAATTAAAATCGAAGTATCACGTGAAAGCTGGCATTGCACAGTCTTCATAATTAATTGCAGTTCCTCATGGCCTTTGACACCACTGGCAGATGCCGTAATCAATCCGGTTGGTTTATCGGAAAAAACGGTTGTCGACACACACCATTCTATTAAATTCTTCAGTCCACTGGGTATACTAAAAACATACTCCGGAGTACAAATGATGACCCCATCTGCATCCACTATTTTACGCCTGAGCTCCAAAATCTTCTGGGGGACATCCCGGTCTGTCCATTCCGTTCTAAAATGGGGAAAATCACTGAGATCTTCAATCATATCCACCTTCCAGGCAACATACTTAATTTCTGCAATAAAGCGAAGAATTGCCAAGTTTCCAGAATTACTGCTGGCACTACCACAAATTCCTAGGATCTTCTTTTTCACTGACATCAATCATTTTTTCCCCTATTTCAGCAAGTAGGACTTTATCCTTATTCATCTTCCGGCAATGCATCAAATTCCATTTTCTTTTCGTTCATCCATTGTTGCATTGCATCGGGTGATTGCATTAATTTTTGCATCTCCTGCATAGCTAGGAGATGTCCCTGATCTCCGGCCTTAAACATCTCCATACCATGCTGTTTACTTTGGCTAGCAATTTCCGCAAATGTATCTGCCCGGAATTGTTCTTCACAAGCACCTCCCAATTGTTTGCAAGTCATTGTTTTCATTACATCGATGTTGAATCCTATCCATTTATATTATGAGATGTTCCTATTCAAACCTAAAGCTATATTTTTTATTATAATAATTTAATGGCAATCCACTTCTTTATAATCCGAAATAGCCTCGTCATATTCAAAACAAGTCTTCTTGAGTAAAACCATTCGATTGTCCACTACCTGGTATTCCGCATTCGTGTGCCGTAGACCGGCACAGCATTGATCATGTTCATAAATCCGTTTTCGGTCCAGATCAAACTCCAATGAAATACCACTATAGCCACTATCTCCGTAAAGACCTGTGTCAGGGTCAAAAAGAAAATACAGGCTGGAAGTATTAGGTCCAGAATAGCTCTGTTCGAAAACCGAAAAATCCTCATAACCATCAAAATTAAAATCTCCGACACTGAGATTGTTTATGCTAAGAAGCTGGCAATCCAAATTGATTTCTTGTAGAAGTTCGTTTGACTTTTTATCCAAAACTTTTACTCCAGTTACGCTTGCATATTCACCCGGATCTTTAGAAAGTCTCAATTTAAAGTATTTTTCCTTTAAGGAAACAGGTTGTATAATCTCCTTATTTGACCATTGTTGGTCATCGATATTTCCGAAATCAAAATCCTTTGACAATTGTACTGTATACCTATGGTTAGTAGCTACATCCAACCATTTTCCTGCAATGGCCGTACTGTTTGCATCAAACTTCTTGAACGAAAATATCACTGGCATCTTCCCTCTATCCTTGCCCTCGATAAAAAAAAATGCTTTCTTTTTCTTTGTCTTACCATGTAATAAAACCGGATCCATACTACCGGATGAGTAGGCTGCGATGGCTGTACCGTCGGAATACAAATCCATAATAAATTCCATCTTCTGATTACCAGCCACCCCAGAGTAGCTCGATTGCGCTCCTAAACTAATCGAAAGAAATAGCAGCATCGATGTTTGAATCATTCGTTTTATTAATCTCATTGCGTTCCAATTATTGTCCATCTTAAATCCTTGCCATTAAGTTAAGCGAAAAACAGACTGTTCGTTAGCCATCGAATGTAGGTCTTGGCTGGCTACCTATTTTATTGCCAATGTGGTCAGACAGGGTTCGCCGATCTCAATACTTTGAAAGAGTCGATCTCTTCACGTTAGAAACTCCCTAACTGGACGGCACCTTTTTAAATCCTTTATGGCCTACGAGGGTCTGGAAACACCCATCTTGCACTTATCTAAAGCAATATTATTTCACAGGAAGAAAGATTAGCCGCTCCCGTCGCCTTTGACGTCGTTGATCCTCAGTCAGATACCACCCGGTATCTTCGTTCGTCTCGCCTCGTCAAAAAAAACGATTGGCGGCTCAGCATCAAACTGAGTATCTCTATAAATACTTAATACTTCTTTTTTTTCTTCTGCTGAATAATTTCGCGATAGATTTTTCCAAGGCTTCTATCTTTTCGCCTTTTTTCCTGCAAGGTAGAAGAAAAATAGGCTTTTTCTTTCTCCATTTTATAATAATTATCCAATGCAGATTGGCTAATCTCTTCATCAACTACCGCTTTTAGAACTGCGCACCCTTTCTCGACGGTGTGAGAACAATCTTTGAATTTACATTGATTTGCCAATTCGTAAATTAATTCAAAAGTCGTTTCCATTCCTTCCGAAGCATCGGCAATTCCGACCTCCCGCATTCCAGGATTATCAATCAAAATACCTCCCTGGAATATTCGAATTAATTCGCGGTGCGTGGTGATATGTCTTCCTCTATCGATTTCTTGATTGATTGCTCCGGTTTCCATTTTATTCTGCTCCAGCAAAGTATTAAGCAAGCTGGATTTGCCAACACCAGAAGAACCAAGAAGACAATATGTTTTATTTGTTAAAATAGTCTTTCTAAAATCTTCAATTCCTTCTCCCGTGATATTGCTGATTGCAAAAATTGGTACATCTTTAATTCGTTCTTTTATTTTACTCAAAAGACCATCCACCGTAGATTGTTCAACTAAATCGATCTTAGTAATTACAATAATGGGCGTAATCGCTGAAGAAAAACAAATGGTCAGATATCTTTCTAGTCGATTGATGTTAAAATCCCTATTTACAGACTGCACTATCAACCCGAAGTCTATATTGGAAGCAATAATTTGCTTCTCACCAAATTTGCCAATTGCTTGCCTCGCCAGTATCGAATGACGGAGAAACACCGCATGAATAAGTGCTTTGTCCCGGTCATATGCGGATAAAGCAACCCAATCGCCCACCACCGGAAGATCACTTCTGGATTCGGCTGAAAACCTCAAATTACCCAGCAACTCACACTCATATTCTCCTTCCTCATTTTTAACGATATACCGGTCTCTATGCTCGGATATTACTCTACCCACCATCAAAGAGTCCAAACCATTTTCTGTGCGAAATTGCGCTAAGGTCTCATCGTATCCTAAATCCTGCAGTGTCATAAATAGATAACGGCTAAACTTTTACCAAGGCTTCCTTCAGGTACTGTATTTTTTGAAGTATTAATGGTGTTTTGAAACAAATCTATGATACCTTATTGATCAATAAAAGATGAAGTTTGTTTTTTATCCAAGAATTTTCGCGAATGAACCCGAATCGAATAAATTAAATGTCATAATAGATGCTAAGAAGCTATAGGTAGCAGCGTCAGCCCGGGAGGCTTCATCCTCCGGAGAACAGCATCTTTTTCACTGGAAGGAGAAAACCCAGCCTACCACAGATATAATCACCTAACAATATCTTCATTAACATATTGACAATGATTCCGCATTCGAAAAATTCCGCATTCCGTATTTATTCAATTTCGATCGTACCATCTGCGTTTAGAATCAGCGTCACAAAAGCATATTGGAAATTGTCGGCTGTGGGACGATGGCAATCATTAGTTAAGGGTTCCATTTTCAGAAATTCAGTACGTAAAGGAATTCTTATTGGGTGGTCCGGGGTGGGTGATCTAAATAATCGCATTTGAGCAGAAAGGACTGATTTTCCAGTGGTAAAATGGTGTGGAATAATTTCTTTAATTTCAATGTCTGTATTTCCAGCATTATTAATGGGTATTGTGGAGTGCCAGGTGTTTTGATCCAGGCTATCAAAAGCCTGTTCAGGCTGAATCCAGATGGCAAAAGTTTCTCCGGTTTCAATCACACCATTTCCATTACCCTTCCCTTCTTTAATCAAATCTTTTTTCAATGGATCCCAACTGCCCCAGTTGTATTTAAATACCGGCAAAGAATCCGAAAGTCCATCAAAAATCCTAACACGGGTAACATCCAATTGCAATTGCGCCGACTTTACATGCACCTGACGATACTGCACGCGATCCAATGCCACACCATCGATAGAAGCATGAATTTGCAGATATGCGATATTGGGCTCAGCCGAAAGATATTTTCCCTGCACCATAAAAAAAGAGTCAACCTTAATTTTGGTCAGGGCCGGAATCGTTAACCGGTTAGTGTTTGATAAAATATTGAGCACATCTTCGTTTTCGCTCGACAAGTGAAAATCAACCGTCTGAGGTTTTAAAGACAGATTTACGATTTCCCCGGACAGAACCGTTTCTCTGCCATCTTCCAGATAAATATTTTCATTTACCGTATCGGTAAGGACAAAAATGGGTGGTTGAATACCATCACCAATGATACCTATTTCTTCTCCGGCACCGCCCCCTGATGAAATAATAATCTTCCCATCTTGGTCTGAGGTAATGTTTTCTATGCTAATGGTATCACTTTTATAGCTGTACCGGGAAATCACATAATCACTTGAAGGTTGATAAATTCCGGGAGTAATCACCTTTATTTCAAATTCCCCCAAGCTTTGTCCCCAGGGCAACCGTTTTCGCGTGTAAAGTCCTAATCCATCTTTAGAAACATCGTGCACATAAATCCAACCGTTGCCAGTTTTACCACTACTTATATCATAGCCCCAAACTTCAAAGTCCGGATAGAGATTAATGTGCGAAAAACAGGATGGATTTTGCTTTTCGTCTATAAAATGTGACATATGAAAGGCAAACTGCAAATCCACCCTTGCCGCTGCATGGTGACAATGATCCGCTAAATAGTATTCATTTTCGAAACCGGCACCACGGAAAGTAGCATACAGATAGTCGGTATAAAATCTAAGATAATCGCGATCGGTGGTGGTATGTCGAAAAGGAAGCGTCCGGAGATTTCGCCAAAGCTCACGGATATCGACGGTGGTTTGAAATGCCGGATCGCCCACATCGTAATAATTAGGCCCGTAACAAAATTGAGAGGCACTACTAAACAAATGCGGATTGGTAGCTGCTATCCAACTGGCCATGTGGCCGCCCATAGACAATCCGGAAACAGCCCGGTACTGAGCTCCCTGTTTGGTTTGATAGCGTTGATCCACCACCGCAATCAGCTCCCGGATATAGCGGGAAAAATTATAATAATTCCCATCCCAGCTTTCAGCCAGTGTCGGAAAATACACCTGACATCCTTCCGGCAATTCAGCTATGTGGCCATCAACCGCAATAATGATGACATTTAAATCCGTGGCCACATTTTCAAAATCTGCATTATTGGCATATTCGTAGTCCTTACTTTCCGGTCTATTCAGCGCCGGCACTGGTTTAAGACCGTAATCGACATATTTATAGGGACCGCTCCTTGCATAACTCCCCCCACAACCATGGAAGAAATATATCACGGGGTATTTTGTGGTCTCATCGACAGGATTGTATGCCAGAGGTGTAAAAACCCGAAAAGTTCGAAAAGCACCAAAAGTCTCACTGTAATGTATTTCGTCCTGGTAAGCCATCGCATTAGAGCAAATAGCAATCAGGAAAACCGCAACGATAATAACGGGTAGACAAACCCACGAATTTTTATGACAAATTCTGGCGACTTTTTGCACCATGCTTCGTCGTAAATACTCATTATAGCTCCGGCAATCACTGTGTTTTACTCCTTGCCTGTCACAAAAATTCATCTCAGACTCTGTTACAATAACTAATGGGTTGATCTACTAGTAGACCAACGCATCGATTA
>JAGQWV010000876.1 GCA_020437045.1 Saprospiraceae bacterium
AAAGAGATTATCGTTTTCGTATTTTATCGAAACATTCTGATCGAACCAGTTATTTACCGGCGCTTCAAATCTATGTTGCATTAGAAAAACCAGGGAGTCCTCATGCTTGAGGCCGCTGGTGTGCATATATCCATTGTCCAGAGCCGATTTCTCCAGGTGGAAGTTTTTTTCTAAGAAGTCATTAAAAAAATGGCGTTGGGTATTACAAATTTCCCGGTCGTACCAATTCAGGGTTGACGGTAGGTTTATCATAGATTGCTCAAAGCGATTTAAATCACCTTTGTCCAGAAAACGATCGATATGGATTTGCCCGGCAGATTTGATTTTGATTTCATCTATCCGATTGATAACCGATCCGGATGGTACCTCTAATGCCGTCGTCACGGGTGCCATTATTTTTCTAACACCGTGAGCCAGCAAACTAATACCGAGTCCTGATAAAATGACCCAGATGACCAGTCGCTTCCTGTTAAACCAAATATAAAATAGAGCAATGATTAAAAGGGAGGTGAATGATATCCAGAATACATTAAATAGATTACCGGGATCATAGTAAAATGTGACTTCATGGGTGCCCGGGCTTAGCCGCAAACCCATTAAACTATGGTCAACTGGAAGTAGTTGTGTATGGTGACCATCTACAGTGGCTTTCCAACCTTTGGCAAAATTCTGATTATAAACCAATCCATAGGGTAATGCAGTATAAACAACCGCAGTGATTGAATTGGGGGTGAAGTTTTTAATAGCCAGTTGTTCATCGGTTGGATTCAAAAGAGGTACTGAAATAAAACATCCAACAGAGTCACTGTGTGTAAGTGATTGGGTAAGAAAAATAGCAGGCAGTCCCAGGGCTTTGTTGAAGAAGGGAGTTTTTTCAAATTCGATATATTTCTGGTATTGAAAAGGGGTGTAACCGTTCCAGCCGATTCGCTTAAAAAATGTATTGGTGTTGCGATAAATAGCTCCGACTTGCAGAGACTGATCATCATTTGATCCTAATACATCCCACGGTGATGGGGCAGGATAACCTTGGGGCATTTGCTCAATACACGGCTGCATTTGGGACAAAGGAGCCTCAGAAAGCACAGAAGTGTGGATATTAAGTTGAAACGCCAGAATGAGATCGATGGCGGTATACAGAAGTAATAGTTTATAAAAGGCTAAACGCTTGCGCAGGAGCCAGGCACCAACGAGGAAACCAATCATCAGAAAGGAATGGATGGCCAGTTGAAAAATCATCGCCTCCGAGATGGATCCGATTTCGAGTTTTAATAGATGAAACAGAGCTTCGGGTCTCCGGATTATCAGAATAATCGCACAGGCTATAATCAGAACAAGAAATAAAGATGAAATCTTCAGGAATAATCTGCGAAAACGACTGGTATCAATATTGGGATAGGGATGGTCACCAATCATTTTTGCTGCGATCAAGACCATGGCAAGAATGGTATAGTAGCGAAACAAACTGGGTAAGCGAAAAAGATTGAAGAGCGGTAGAACATTAAACCATTTGCGCAATGGAAGTTCTACGGCTAGGGCTAGGGAGAGACTCAAAAGGACTATGATCCACCAAAAACGGTAGAATGACTGATCAATTTTTCGAATACTAATTATTAAAAGGATTAATGCAGGGATACTCACGTATATATTGACCAATGCCTGGTCTCCATGCCAGAAATCAAATGTTCCCTTCAACGTACTGAATGGAGCTACTAAAGTAACCAGGTGTTTGAAATATAGAGATCCTTTCAACAGTGCTTCTCCTTCAAGTCCGGATCCACGATCTATTTGATCTTTTAGCATCCACATCGCGACGATGAGTAGACTTAATGTAATGGTCAGGGCAAAGGCAGTCCGTGCACTATACCAAATGAAGCGGGAGGTATTCTCTTTATTTCTCCATAGTCCCGCCAGATGTCGGAACCAAAGAAAAAACAGCACATAAGCCGAGATGATCGTATAGGCTATGTAACCACCACTGACCATGAGGAAGGAGATCAATAACAAGCCTAAGGAATTTGGCAAATTTTGATCTTTCAGCCAGTGAATAAATGATGCCAGAAGATGGGGAAACCATGCACCAGCGGCAATCCAGCCGGTATGTTGAGAGTTGCTCAGGAAAAATCCCGTTAATGGAAAAACCAGAGCTCCCCAAAGTCCACCCTGATGGGTGATGCCCAGTGACCTGGCTAGCCGGTAGAATCCATAAGATGCAATTAGCAGGTGCAATATGTACTCGATATTCAAGCTATAGAGATCATAAGGCTTGAAAAGACTTACGAAATGAGCAATCGGGTACCAGGTTTCCAGAGAAAGG
>JAGQWV010000877.1 GCA_020437045.1 Saprospiraceae bacterium
CGTATAGAGACTACGGCGACTAAAATAGCGTATTCCGGTTACTTGAGGAGGGATCAGGATACAGGCGTCGTCAGGAAGTGATTCCAGCATTTTTCTTCCCATATCCATTTCTTCTGTGAAGTAGTTCGTAGTTGGAAAATGATAAGGTCTATCCTTAAATAATCGATATGTGCCCGAGATCTGTATAACGGAAAGTACCAATAGCAGCAAAGCAGAAATCAAGGTAGATACTGCAGGAATCGGAGGAAAATATTGCTCAATCAACCAGAGAAATGCCAGGATCGACAGAGGCTTTAGCCAAACCGTAATTTTAAACCATTGAATACTTAGAAGCGAGGATATTTGGAGCCATTCAATCCCTATCAAATAGATCAACATCCCCAAAAAAGCCCATAGGAAAAAACGATATATCCGCAAATCCAGTCTTTTCCAGAGAAATGCACCACCCGACATCAGTGGTACTAGGATAATCCAGGATCTTAGTGGATAGTAGGAGGGAAAGAAATGGTGGGCAAGGCGAGCCTCCATGATATTATAAAATTCAGCACTCGTTATGGTCTGGTCGGTAACCAAATTTGATATAAAGACGGCTGCGACCCAAACCCCAGCCGTAACCGCATAAAGAAGTGGTGCACGGAGTAGCTTCCCGTTTTTTTTAGTCCAGGGAATTAGGTCTGTCAACAGGAAAAGAAGTGCTAATTGTGCACCGACTACTGGTTGAGCAAAAGTGGATAATGCCGCCAGAAGATATCCGCTTGTTCGTTTGTGCTCCAACCAAAATATAAAAGCCCAGATTCCAATGGATTTTGCCAATTGGCTAGGAACATAGTAATTATACCAGATTTCATTTCCACCAAGATTAATATGGTAGGAAAGGATGAGACTGGTCAGAATGAAAGCCAGCTGGAAGAGGGGATGTCTTAGAAATATTTTTCCCACTTTCCATAACCCCGCGATTAACAGTATAGATGAAATAAAATGTAGTATAAAACAAGCCCAATCCAAGTGATCTACAAAAAGATAGAGGGTCATGGTAAAGGGGAATCTCTCGTTAAGCAAAGACTTGCCGACTGCTTGTATGTATACATCATTTGGATAAAGAGAATGATCATTCAGATACAACGCATAGGAGAGGGTTTCTGTCATATCCTCATCCCCAAATCGATAACCATGATAGGCAATGATGGTAATATACAGGAGGAAAATAAACAACCATTCAGTCAAGCTTAATGGAGTAGTACTGTACTTTTCTTGTCGGATTTGCATACTCTTAAACAGTTATCTACTTTCGTTCAACCAGGCCGGATGATGCATTAGCAATCGTCGTGAGGAAACAGAACACATGAAGAATGAGGCTGCACGGTGTTTTTGGTACGAGCTCTGGTTAAGACCCAGGCAAAAGTACCAACATAACCTACCCATTCTAAACAGTTTTGGTTAAGCAAGAAAGTGTAACCCATCATCCGGATTTAACGGTCCGAAGATAAGATTATGCGAAAATTAAAAACGGAAGAACTCCATCGGCTGTCAGTTGACGAATTTAAATCGATGACCAAAATGCCCTTGGTAGTGGTACTGGACAACATAAGATCAGGAATGAATGTTGGTTCTGTTTTTAGAACGGGTGATGCTTTTGGTATCGAACATATCTTTCTCTGTGGCATTACCGCAACACCTCCTCATCGTGAGATCCTGAAATCTGCTATTGGCGCTACAGAATCAGTGAGTTGGACTTATATGGAATCGGTGGCTGAATGTCTGCAAAATCTAAAAGAGAAGGGTTTTCAAATTGTCGGGATCGAACAAACTTCTGCTAGTGATCATATTCAGAACTTAACAGTAGGGGAGCAACCAGTAGCTCTGGTTTTTGGAAATGAGGTAGAAGGACTTTCAGAGTCGGTATTACCCCTTTTAGATGCATGTTATGAGATACCCCAGATCGGGACAAAACATAGCCTGAACATATCCGTTTGTGCCGGAATCGTTCTGTGGAAATACTTTGAAAAATGGGGTGCAAATGATCCATCCTGGACAATTCGGGGCATTTTGTAGTGGAAATATCCAAGGGAAAATATAGATCTATTTTGACGATAATGTGTTATTGACAGATTGATAAAGGATTACATGTGTAACATATAATTATCTGAAAAATACCGAATCTATGGTATGATGAGTGCACACATTATTACTAATTTAGAGGAGACCATTAGATAATTACTGTTAGTTATCTGAAAACGATAAACCTAATCTGAGAATGAAGAGACTGTCCTAGGATAGTCTCTTTTCTTTTTTAGCAACTACCTGAACATTAGATAAGTTCCAATCTTATAAAGATCCAAGAATGTTAAACTCGGATTTTTCCCGAGAAGATTTCTGATCAATAGAGGTTGGACTTTTCGAAATACCCGACCGTAGAGTGTGGATAATCTCCATTGATCCAATCTTTCCACTAAACCAGTGAGGCGTGTTTTGAGGGTCGGATATTTTTGCCTGATATAGATAAGATTTCGTACTGCGTCGACCTGATGTTCCAGGAATTGCGTGTTTGTGTCCAACATCACATGTTCAACAGGATTCGAAATCCTGATAATTTCGTGACCTTCTTTGAGGAGGCAGAACCCAAAAACGGTATCTTCATGACCGTAGGTTTTGAGTGATTCATCAAATCGGATTTTCTGAAAGATCTCGCTGGAAATCAAGAAGTTATTTGATTGAAATTCTTGGGCGAACTGTTCCCTCAGACGTCCGTAGGTATAGTGGAGCATGAATTCGTTGCCCAGACATTTTTCCGGATAGCGCCTTCCACCTACGATTACCGCATTGGTTGATCGTTGTCCCCAATAGGTGGCGATAAAATTTAGATCTAATATTTTGCTATCGCCGTCCAAAAAAAGCAGAAAATCTTCCTGGGCACGATCAGCAAGGCAATTTCGAATGACCGCTCTACCCACATTTTTAGAAAGCTCTTCATATACAACTAGAGGTTCTTGCCGCAGTAATCGGTTTTTCTCCTTCCAATCGATAGAGGAGGCGTCATCTAAACAAATAATCTGTCCTTGTAAATCCAAATGAAGCATTTGTTCCTGAATGGCCTTTACCAAATGGGTAATATCCTGATTATAAATTGGAATTAGGACAGATAGCATTGTACGAAGCTAAAAAAAGAGGTCGCAGTTTTACCTACGACCTCCTGAACTCTTATTTAAATCTTGATAAAGTTATAATCAGTGCAAGAGCACTTTTTCCGTGACTATTCCTTCCTCAAATCTTATTTCGGCAATATAGGTTCCGGTAGCTAAACCAGAATGATCAATTTGAATTTGTGATGCATTGACGGACGGTCTGGTTAAAACTACTTTTCCCGATAGATCAATAATTCGAATAGCCTTAATCTCGAAGTCCGGACTGCTCTGAATATTAATTAAGCCATAGGAAGGATTTGGCGAAATCTGCAGAGAGACCTGAGAACGATTCAACAAGGTGACTGATGTGGTAGAGTCTGGTGATAGACCGAGAGCCTCATATGCTCTTGGAGCATAATATCCCATAATTGTATCGATATAGGCCCGACCTTTTTCAGCAGACATATTTAAATCACTTAGTAAAGCCACCTGGTGAAAAGATGTTCCTTCCGGCAGGCCTAAATCCACCGCGCCTGGAAAAGGAATAGTATCCCATTTTTCTGCACTCCACCAATTCCAGGGTGAGCCATCTGCTCTGCCAAAAATATTGAGGGGAATATCAAAGGCATATAATCCTTCCTGGTACTCAAAGCCAGCACCAGCGATAGAAGCTTTGGCTGCAGCCGTATATTCACTAGTGTCAATGTTCAGGAAAGCATCATTTAAACCGAGGGTATTTGCCTTGGCAACGGTTGTGTAGCTACCTTGTACCTCCACAATGGGATCATTGGTTGTGGGAACAACCAGAATTGCACTTTCAAATGGTGCAAATTGGTCTTGCACTACGTGATAAGATATCACCGGAGGACTGTTTTCATCAAGCCAAGATATATCTCCTAATGCTCCACCCATGTTCACAGCTAGTTGAAAGTTTGATGAGTAACCACCATAATTTGGGATTGCCAATGTGTCGCCTGCTGGAATGGGGAAACCCGGTGATATACCAACCGTAGTTGCTCCATCTAAATCACCATTCCACGCTTCCTGGACCATCGTTTCCTGCATTCCATCACCATTAAGATCAGTGACAAACTTTCCGGCAGGCATTGTGGTGGTTCCAATTTCACTAAATCTATCCAACGTTGCTGCTGCCAATGAAATGTAACCACCTGTTCCTTGTCCCCACAAGACAATTTTACTAGTGTCAATTCGATAATTGTTTCCCCATTCGGCAAAATCTT
>JAGQWV010000878.1 GCA_020437045.1 Saprospiraceae bacterium
AATTATGCAGAATGGGCAGGAATCAAATTTAACCATGCGGTGTTCCTTGCCTGGGGTATAAGTTTTGCATTGTATTATCTCATCTCTACGCAATTGGGAGTATTTCTTTCATTCCTTACCTTGCCAGCCTGGATCACTTGTGGAATATTATTTATAATTATCAGTAAGAACGCTCAGAAATCATTGAGATTTAGATGAAAATTGGATTATTCATACCGTGCTATATCGATCAATTTTATCCGGAAGTGGGCATTGCTTCCTTCAAGTTGCTAAAATCATTAGGTTGTGATGTCGAGTATCCAGAGGCACAAACATGTTGCGGTCAGCCGATGGCTAATACCGGAATGGAAAAAGAGGCTATACCCGTCTATGAGCATTTTGTAGATACCTTTCAAGAATTTGACTACACAGTGGCCCCTTCCGGAAGTTGTGTATATCATGTAAGGCATCACTATGATGTATTGGATCAGGATGTTGAAGTGAAGAAGATCAGGGAAAACACCCTGGATATCGGCACTTTTTTACTTGAGGTACTAAAGGTCAAAACGCTTGATAGCCGATTTCCCCATCGTGTGGGCATTCATCAAAGTTGTCATGGTCTCCGAGGACTGCATATGGCCCGTCCCTCTGAACTCATGATTCCTCCTTATTCCCAATGGCGCACCTTACTGGACATGGTAGAAGGCATCGAAATTGTACCCCTTAACCGGCCAGATGAGTGTTGTGGATTTGGTGGCACTTTTTCCATTAATGAAGAAGCTGTCTCCGTAAAAATGGGGCAAGACCGAATTAAAGATCACCTGCAACATAAGGCAGAATTTATTGTAGCCGGAGATATGAGTTGCTTAATGCATATGCAGGGAATCATACGCAGAGAAAAATGGAACATTCAAGTTAAACATATTGTCGAAATATTGGCCGGAGTATAAACTATTGGAAAACATCTGAAAATGAAGGATCAGGGTTCTGTAAATCACGCCGGACTGGCAGAACAATTTATAGCCAACCAGGAGCGCACCGACTGGCATAATCAATCAGTTGCCTTTCTGCGAACCAAACGGGATGCCGGAGCGGCTACCGTGAATGAATGGGAAAACTTACGTCAACTTGCTTCCGAAATTAAAAACAACGTCCTTAGTAATCTGGACGAACACCTAATTCGATTTGAAAAAGCAGCAAAGGAAAACGGTGTTATCATCCACTGGGCTGCTACCGCAGAAGATCACAACCGCATTGTACTTGACATTCTCAATAAACATAACGTTAAGCTGCTGGTAAAAAGCAAATCCATGCTGACTGAAGAGTGTCATTTAAATGAGGCACTGGAAAAAAATAATATTGAAGTTATAGACACCGATCTGGGAGAGCGAATCATCCAATTAAGGGAAGAAGGACCCAGCCACATTGTCGCTCCGGCTATTCACATTCGCAAGGAAGAAGTTGGTGAACTCTTTCACGAAAAATTAAAGACTAAAGAGGGAGCATCAGATCCTAAATATTTGACGGAAGCCGCCAGAATACATCTGAGGGAGAAATTTCTCCAAGCAGACGCTGCACTTACCGGAGTAAATTTTGCGATTGCCGAGACAGGAGGAGTGGTTGTTTGCACGAATGAAGGCAATGCTGATATGGGTGTACATATGGTCCCTTTGCAAATTCATTGCATGGGT
>JAGQWV010000879.1 GCA_020437045.1 Saprospiraceae bacterium
TTATTTAATAGAATCCGTAAAGATCTTTTTCCGGCCGTGGTGGGTGATGTAATGGATAAACTCGGACTGCTCCATCAATTTCTGCCACCAACCATCCAACCCTTAAGAGCTGATATGGTTATTTTGGGTAGAGCCATGCCGGTTTTGGTGGAAGATCTTCATGATGATAATCGGCATCTGCATAAAGAAAAACCATTTGGCTTAATGCTGGAAGCTTTGGATGATCTCAGAACCAATGAAGTTTATATCGCCAGTGGAGCCTCACCCCAATTTGCGCTCTGGGGAGAATTGATGTCTACCCGGGCCATTCAACTTGGGTCCAGTGGTGCCGTGCTCAATGGTTATAGCCGTGATACTCCAGGAATATTGAGCTTAAATTTTCCGACTTTTAGTTACGGATGTTACGCTCAGGATCAAGGGCCTCGCGGCCGAGTGGTCGACTTCCGGCAAAAAATCAGCATCGGAAAAGTTGAAATAGCCCCGGGAGATATTGTCTTCGGTGACGTAGATGGCGTTTGTATTATTCCGCAATCTGCGGAAGATGAGGTCATAAAATTGGCCATTGAAAAGGCGACCGGAGAAAAAGTTGTGCAAAGAGAAATCCTCAATGGCATGAGTGCAGTCGAAGCTTTCAGGACTTATGGTATCATGTAATTTAAAAGTAAAATGACTTATATTGATTCAACCGGCCTCAAAGTATTAGTCACCGGTGGTGCGGGAGTGGGTGTCGGTTCAGGCATTTGTGAGGCCTTGTATCAGGGAGGAGCGCAGTTGATCATTAATGATATTAATGATGATATTCTTAAGAAAGTCGCTCAAAAATATCCAGACTCACTGACCATACGGGCCGATTTGGAAAATATCGGGGAAGTCGAAAAGATGTTTGAACAGATCGATGATTTTTGTGGAGGTATTAATGGACTGGTAAACAATGCAGGCATTGGATTAAGCAAGGTAGCTCATAAAGTTACGGAAGAGGAATTTGCCCATCTCTATGGCGTTAATTTTCAAGCCGTATGGCGACTTTCCAAAATGTTTGTCAATGCTTGTCTGCAGAGAAACGATACAGGCAATATCGTCAATATTACGTCAGTACATGCCCATTCAACGCAGTCTCGTTACGCGATTTATGCCAGTGCTAAAAATGCCATCGTCGGATTGACCAGGGGAATGGCCTGTGAAATTGGACCTTTGGGTTTTCGGGTCAATGCGGTTGGTCCGGGCTATGTACATGCAGAACAAAACTATGATCTCATCAAAACCTGGACCGACGATCCAGAAAAATGGGTAAAAGATTTCATTCGTACACAACAGGTTCTCACTAGTGAAATTAAACCCGTAGATATCGGTAATACAGTTTCCTTTTTGTTGTCCGATCTCGCAAGATCCATCACCGGACAAACGATTTATGTAGATGCAGGAACTACCAGTCTCCTCATGAATCGAGATTTATCATAAGAGGTATCTGCAAGAGTTTATTATCTCGAAAAATAACTCATTCTGTTTGGACTTCCTTTTAGGGAATATAGGGCAGAGAGGTGGGGAAAATAAAAGCGCCGAATCTATAAAATGCCAGATACCCGAAGCCGGATGCTGAATGTATTCTTGAACTTAAATAATTATGAATTGTGGGTTTTGGGTTTAATTGTTAAAATGGTTAAATCGGTGAAAT
>JAGQWV010000880.1 GCA_020437045.1 Saprospiraceae bacterium
GTGCCAAATGTCATGATCATAAATTCGATCCGCTCTCTCAAAAGGAGTACTATGAGCTCTATAGCTTCTTCAACAATATTAATGAAGCCGGACAAATTTCATTCAATAATGCCATGCCGGTTCCTACCTTGCTCCTTACCGATGAAAAGCAAGATTCTATAATCGAATATCTTTCAGTAGAAGTAAAAAAAGAGCAGCGTCGTATCGGACATTTGGAAGATAGCCTGCAGGAATCTGCCAAAAAATGGATTGACGATCAAGCATTTCACAAACTAAAAATGGCCGACTTCAAATCTCGCGCAGCTGGTCATTATCCTCTCGACGGACACCTGAAGAATGTAGTGAATAGGAAGATCGAAGGAAAGATGGCCAGAACAAATTCATCAGATGAGAAACCTGTTTTTTCCGAAGGGTACCAGGGCAGGGGATTATTGCTGGATGGCGACGCCTGGCTGGATCTGGGCGGTGTCGGAGCCTTTGACCGATTTGAGCCTTTCTCGGTATCGCTTTTCCTGAAATTGCCGAAAGATTTGAAGGACGGAGTTATCCTACACCGGGGCATTGGTGCCGTACTTTATAACTTTCGAGGATTTCATTTAGCATTAAAGGACCGGAAACTTGAAGTATTGATGGCACACACCGCTCCTGATAATGCCATACTACGAATCGTCGATCAGGAAATCCCCAGAGATGAATGGATGCATCTTGTTCTGAAATACGATGGTTCTGGTAGGGCCCAAGGGCTAGCGGTCTATCTGAATGGTTCGGAATTAGAGGCAAGGACGGAAACCGACAATTTATACAAAACACTCAATTTTACCACTGACAGAAAGAATGAACCGGGGATTCAGATTGGCGCCCGCTGGAGGGGTAAGGGTATAGGTGGAGCGGTGGTGGATGATATCTCTGTATTTAGTCGAAGTTTGACAGATTTAGAAATCTTGTCCCTATATAATCCGCAAAGGGTTCGTGATTTATTGGGTAAAAAGAGTGGCGAATTAAATGCTGATGAAAGGCGCTTGTTGACATCTTATTTTATCCAGATCCATCCTTCGACGATAAATGAAGTTAAAAGGGTCTATTCGTTACGTCAGCAACTTTGCCATTATACGGACACCCTGAACGAATTGATGGTTTTTAAGGAAATGGAACACCGGCGACCGGCATTTATACTGGACCGCGGACAATATGATTCGTACAAGGAAGAAGTGTTACCGAGAACCCCCATGGCCATCCTGGCGATTGATACCAGTAGTGTGCAACCAGATCGTCTTGATTTGGCACATTGGTTATTCAATGATAGACATCCACTCACTGCCAGGGTTTTTGTCAATCGAATCTGGCAACAGTTTTTTGGTCAGGGATTAGTTAAAACCAGTGAAGATTTTGGTAATCAGGGGATGATGCCGTCTCATCCGGAACTTCTCGATTACCTGGCGGTCTATTTCCGGGAGTGTGATTGGGACATCAAAGCCTTGATAAAATTGATAGTAACGTCAGAAACATATAGACAATCTTCTGTAGCATCCCTACATAAGCGCGAAGTAGATCCAGAGAATATTTTGTTGAGCAGAGGTCCATCCAAACGGTTGTCAGCCGAAATGATACGAGATCAGGCTTTGGCGGCCAGCGGTCTGCTAAATGAAAAAATTGGCGGCCCTTCCGTGTTTCCTTATCAGCCGGAAGGACTTTGGAAAGTGAATGGAGCTACCTATAGAGAAAGTGAAGGTGCTGATCTATATCGTCGTAGTCTTTATACGATTTGGAAGCGGTCGGTACCTCATCCGACACAGAGCACATTTGATGCACCGGATCGTAGCGAATGTACGATGCGACGACAGCAAACAAATACCCCTCTGCAGGCACTTGTTTTGATGAATGATCCCATTTATATTGAAGCATCGGTGGCTCTGGGACGACAAATTGAGACGGATCATAATTTTGACCATGTATTTCGAAAGTTAACCGGCAGAAAAGCTTCTGTCATGGAGAACGAAGCTTTGGATAAATTATGGCAGGATACCTTCACCGCATTTAGTGAAGATCCTGATCGCTGCCAGGGGTGGCTAAATAAGGCAGGTAAGATGACTGAGCAGGATATTATGCTTGCTGCCAATTCTGTGGTTGCCAGTACGATTCTCAATTCGGATGCTTCAATTTATAAAAGGTAGTAAAATGAAGAACCAGTTTGACGGGACCAGTTTTTTTGATCGAAGAGTATTTCTGACCAAAACATCCTTGGGATTGGGAGCCTTGGCCTTGAGTGACCTGCTAATGGCTTCAAGTGCAGGGTCAGATAAAGTTGACCCTTCCATCGTACTCCATAATGTGAGGCAATTCAATCCTAAAGTAAAACGAGTTGTCTATTTGTTTCAGAGTGGTGGTCCATCCCAATTAGACTTGTTTGATTATAAGCCATTGTTGAAGGAATATCATGGTCAGGATCTACCGGAATCTATTCGTGGTGGTCAGCGGCTCACCGGGATGAGTGGAAACCAGTCTTCTTTTCCGATGACAGCGTCGATTTACGGATTCCGTCAGTATGGAGAATCACGTCGTTGGGTCAGTGAATTAATGCCATATACCGCTGAAGTAGTAGATGACTTGTGTTTTATCTCCTCCATGCATACGGAAGCTATAAATCACGATCCGGCCATTACTTTCTTCCAGACTGGTAGTATGCTACCTGGCCGGCCATCCATTGGTGCTTGGGTAAGTTATGGACTGGGTACCGATAATGAAAATCTACCTTCTTTTATTGTATTGGTCTCCAAGAATGGAGCCGGACAACCATTATATGCCAGGCTGTGGGGCAATGGATTTTTACCGACCGAACATCAGGGTGTTCAGTTTCGCTCAGGTAAAGATGCGGTGTTATTTTTAAAAGATCCTGAAGGATTTCGGATGGATGATCGTGTGCGGATGTTAGATGGCCTAAAATCCTTAAACTCGTTGCAGTTTGATCTCTATCACGATCCGGAGATCACTGCACGCATGGCGCAATATGAGATGGCTTTTCGCATGCAAACCTCTGTGCCGGATGTGCTGGATATGGCAGGTGAGCCAGATTATATTTATGATCTTTATGGTCCGGAAAGCCGGGATCCGGGTACATATGCTGCCAATTGTCTATTGGCCCGGAGACTTCTGGAGAAAGATGTGAAATTCATCCAATTGTATCATCAGGGATGGGACCAACATTTAAATCTTCCCGAGGGCATTTCCAGTCAGTGCAAAAAGACCGATCAACCAACCGCTGCTTTGATCAAAGACTTAAAACAAAGAGGACTCCTTGAAGACACTCTGGTCATCTGGGGAGGAGAATTTGGTCGTACAGTCTATTCGCAGGGAAAACTAACCGCTACAAATTATGGACGTGATCATCATCCTCGTTGTTTTA
>JAGQWV010000881.1 GCA_020437045.1 Saprospiraceae bacterium
AGACAGTTCACTCAAGAGATTGGATTTTACCGTGATTGGTGATGCGGTAAACACAGCTCAAAGGTTGCAGTCCGCTGCGGGACCAAACCAAATTTTCATAAACGAAGCGGCCTATGAACAGATAAAACATGCTTTCAAATGTCAGGAAGTAGGCGAATTTACCCTCAAAAATAAAAGTGCCTCTGTTAAATGCTTCGAGGTCCTGGAATGAGAATTTTTAGCGCAAAATAAGCCCGGATAAATTAATCGGATTAGAACCACTTCTACAAACAAACATTAATGTCAAAAAGTAGTGATTCTTATACGGTTTTAATCATATAAGGAAATAATTCAACTTCGGCTTTTTTTCAGCTCCGAATAAACCAAAATATCCAATGAAACAAGAAAATTGATTAAAGATCTGACTAGAATTAACTTATTAGTCGATCTTCCTTACCTTCTGTTTTATTAAATTCAAGTCACAAGGGTAAATTTCAGCAGAAAATACCGCTCCCTCCTTAACTTCAAAATTATCTAACAACAAAATCGATTCCTGAGCGAGAAAGCGAATATCTGTAAGGCCTACTCCTAGTTTGACTTCGGCATTGGAATGAATCATTTGACCACTATAGCTTTTTGTTGTGGCTGGAATTTGTTCCAGCAGACGCAAATTCGGGCAACATGCATTCAATGGGTCGGAGATTGTAATATTTGAAAAACAAGAAGCGCTATTACCACTTTGATCAAAAACAGACATTTCAACTTGGAGATCACCAAAATCTGCACAAGAGAATGTTGATCTCGTGAGGGAGTAGGTTACAATAAAATCATTATCGGTTGAGCCGGCATCCAATTCCTTAGCCGATAAGTGAGCCATATTGAACTGATCTAAGGTCAATATCGTATCCTTACACAAAGCCACAGGTGAAATACTATCCCCCAAAGGAAAAAATTGTGGCACCGAGCCAGATAATGTGCTATGGGGACATCCGAGACTATCCACTACGGATAAAATAGACAAGTCTCCCGATGCAAAATTTGAAAATACGATAATGCTGTCTCCAGAATGATATTGCTCGACTGTGGTACCATTTCCCAGTATTACCCTGTAAGGTGAATTACCACCCAGAATGTCGACAAATACCACTGAACTCAACCCCAAGCTATCTGGCAATCCGTCACCTCGGATGCTGGCTTCAATAACTGGACAAACTGGACTTGATCCCTTTTCCGCGATACCACCACCTCCTCCTGAAAAAGAGTTTACCGCATATTCGGCAAAATATCCACCAGGTACATTACCCAATCGCCAATTATTGGTAGATACCAATCCGGTGCCATCATTATCAATGATCTTGACATCACTGAGGGCCAAATCCTCTGGTTTGGCATGTCCTTCACCATTGAGTACTTTATAAAACCAGAATTGAGATGGATCAGTAATGGGGGTCAAACCCCGGTTATAGTTTTCCTGGTTGACAATATCGATATCGCTTTGAGAAAAATAGTAACGTACACGAGCATTTGTTGCAGGGCTGTTAACATCCCAAGTGCGGCAGAGTACCACGGAACCATCATCATTGCTAATAAAACAATCACCTGTGTGGGTTCCGCTGACATTTGTACAAAATTTGTTATAGTAGAATCCTCCCTGGGCAATTTTTATCGACACATCTTCAGGAGAGACCGTTGCCGCTGTCTCACTATCAAGGGACAGCAGTAAGCGACCCTGGCTATCACAATAATGAGTGAATGCTCCATCGACCGTTTTGCAATCTGCCACGTGCATTCCTGAGACTGAATTTGGAATCAATGGAGAAGAGCTGGGAAAGCAGCCACAATCACTGACAGTTACTTTCGCCACGCATGAACTGCTATTGCCTGATGCATCAGTCGCGGTAACGGTTACAAAGTTTTCACCGAGATCTGCAAGAGAGAAGGTGTCTTGACTGAGGGAGATTTGAATATTCTGTAACTCATCATTGTCTTCTATTGACTTAAGTATCGATGTCGGATTCTTGACAAAATATATACAATGAGAAAAATCTCCAAACTCATTGTTAAATCTATTTGCAAAAAAGAAATCCAAATCCCCATCATTATCCAGGTCACCAAAATCCAATCCATAACTTTGAGCATTTCCAAATCTAGATTGCTCAGAGAAAGCTCCTTCTCCATCATTAATCCAAGTACTGTTATATTTTTGATCGGATTCAAAATTATTGATGACCGCTGAGACTATATCTAAATCTTCATCTCCATCTAAATCAATAAGTGCAAATTCTGAAATAACGCTATTTCCAAAAAAGTTTAGAAATGTAAATTTTCCTGTTTTGTCATTTGTGAGAACCATAAATGACTTTGAATTAGTATTGGGATTAGTTATATTAGCAACAACAAGATCTAAGAAATCATCACCATTTATATCACCTAGACCTATTGCTTTGCCTGTGAAAGAGTAGTCAATTCTATCTCCTGGTGTAAATATTGCCTCACCATTGTTTAAGAATACAGAGCTCCCACGAATGATATCGAGATCTGCATCATTATCTAAATCTCCCACAATAGTCTTAGATGCAGAATAGGAATCGAGAATCTGTGAATTATACACATAATTTCCATCC
>JAGQWV010000882.1 GCA_020437045.1 Saprospiraceae bacterium
CTTCATGATCTGATCTCCATAACCTTCCACCCGTTCCAAAAAGATAAATTGATGAACACCCATATCTCCAACAATATGGGTAAAATACGACAATGGCAATTCAATGATCGGATGAAATCCGACAAAGCCTCCTATACGAGGATACATTTCTTCTATAGGCAGTGTCGAATGTCCGCAACCAAATGTATGAACCCAGCGACCGCACTCGATTGAATCTGCCATTATTTTAGCCGCATTAGTGATATTTTCCATTTGAGTATTCTCCAGTTTATCCATCACTTCCCGGGCATTCTGCAGCCATTGTTTTGCTAATTTCATCGTTTTACTATCTATTTAATTTTTTATTTATTCAAAAAAACAGGAAACCGTAATTCCAACCCATGGCATTAAACACTGTTATGTTTCAGTGCTCTGGATTCGTATTCTTCCCCCTGTAAAGCTTTATCACTACCTTAATTTCTAATTCGTCATTCCGCATTTCTTAACTTATCATTCCTAAAATCATATACTATAAACATCAATAAAACCATAATTACCACCACCAACAAAACGACAGGATAAGCATTAATACCAACCTTCTCCGACAATATGCCCACAAAAAAATTAACCAGTATATTTCCAATCACCGCAATAAAAATGACTACCGAAAATGCCGTTCCCCGCATCGCTTGATAAAGATGACTTACAAAGCCAAGAATCGTGGGAAATACCGCAGCCGTACCCATCCCCAGGATCGCTGCACCGATATAGCTGGCAACAACTCCATCAAAAGTCATGAGGACAAGCACTCCAATAATCAGAAAACTCAAACATAGATAAAGAGCTTTCCTCTCACTGATTTTACTAAGTATGCCCGCCAGGATAAGACGAGTCAAAGTTAGTCCCACTACATAGATACTTAATACGGTCAATGCCTGAGCTTCAGCAAAACCCCTCACGGTTTGCAGATAAGTGGTTGTCCAATTATTAAAAATCCCTTCAAAAGCACTCTGAAAAAAGAGCACAAAAGCCAGGATCAAAAGTGTTTTATCTCTAAATAAATTGACCACGTTTGTCATGGCCATACGTTGAGGTTGCTTGGGATCAGGATACTTTATCGTAAAGAAAAAAGTCGTGATGATCAGAATAAAGCAAGCAATAGCTTTAAGAATCTGGTCGTGCGTATAAACCCTGGTGAGCATAGCCATGATCGAAGGCATACTGAGCGCACCAACGCCAAAGAAAACACCAAGGAGGCTCAGATTGGCGCTTCCTGTTTTCTGAAAATCATGACTAATATCCGCCACCAAAGCATTCGTTCCACCGTTGATGGCACCACCTCCAAAGCCAATAAGAAAAAAAGAAATTTGCAGAATCAGCAGACCAGGAGCTGAAGCGATACCCAGCATGCCTATGGCTATCATCAATGCGCAAAAAATCAAAAGATACTTATAACTAAAGCGATCGACAATAGGTCCGAAGACCAAAGATCCTAACAAAATACCTGTCGGCAAAAGGGAGGCCAACGTACCGGCACTTAAACCGTCCAGATCATATTTTCGGGAAATCTCAGGCAAGGTCGAACCCAGAGACAGCATTACCACTCCAAAGAGTAACATACCTGCACATGCGGCAGCAAAGACCTGGTGATAGCCATAAGTTTTTTCCATTCTAAGAATTTTAGTCATGAATTTCTTCCCGTTCACCTTTTGCCAGATACGCAGCACCATACAGGGCAACCACGTCACCTAATGCAGAGGGTAAAAATTGTACTTGCTTAATACTAATAGGTTGAGCCCATTGACAAGCTTCTTGATAAATGCGATCGATAAACCGGATGGCAGGTCCAAAGACTCCACCTCCAAAAATAATCATCTCCGGATTTAGCAAACTCACCAAATTAGCTGTTGCCTGCCCCCAGCATTTTATGGCTTTCTCGACAATGGTACATGCCTGAGGGTTATTCATATTATATGC
>JAGQWV010000883.1 GCA_020437045.1 Saprospiraceae bacterium
GATCAGGAAATCAAACCCCAGTTAATCTGGTTATTAATAATGTAAGAACCATCAATGATCTGGCGGGAAAAATTGCTTCGCAGGTAGAAGTGGATTCAAGTACTTTAGCTAACTATCTGAAGGATCCCTCCTTTCTGAATAAATTTGACTTAGACGCTGAAGATGCCATGACGCTATTCATACCCAACACTTATCAGGTGTATTGGACTGTCTCGCCTGATGCATTGTCCGAACGTTTAAGCCAGGAAAAAATTAAATTCTGGGAATCAAACGACCGGGTCAGAAAGGCCACAGATTTGAACTTAACCCCGGCCCAAGTTTACACACTCGCTTCCATTGTAGAGCGTGAAACTCAAGCCGGCAAAGAGCGGCCAACGGTAGCGGGACTTTATCTCAATCGGCTAAAACAGGGAATCCCCTTACAAGCGGACCCCACGGTGGTATTTGCCACAGGCATTTATGATTTGAGGAGAGTTTTAAATGTTCACCTGGAAATTGATTCGCCATATAACACCTACAAATATGCGGGATTACCACCGGGGCCGATATTTATGCCTTCCATTCAAAGTATCGATGCAGTTCTGGACGCTGAAAAACATGATTACCTGTACATGTGTGCTCGTCCGGACAATAGCGGTTTACATGCCTTTGCCGCCAGCCTCAGTGCCCATAATCAAAATGCAAACCGTTATCGTCAATGGCTGAATGATCGCGGTATCAAATAAATTAAATCCGGTAATTCATGGAGCAACTCATGGACGCCTACATTTCAGAACACAAATTATGCACCAGGAATGATCATATATTGGTAGCAGTCAGTGGTGGTGTGGACTCCATGGTTTTAATGCATTTATTTCATCAGCTGGGATACCAGGTGGCAATAGGCCATTGTAATTTTAAAATGCGGGGAGAGATTTCCGATGAAGAAGTCGAATTTGTTAGGAAAAAGGCCAATTTATATAGTTTCCCGTTCCATACCATTGCCTTCAACACACACCATTATGCCGAAGAAAATAGAATTGGAATTCAAGAAGCTGCCAGGCATTTGCGGTATCGATGGTTTTCTGAGATCATGATCGAAAACGACTACAACCTCTTGGCAGTAGCGCATCATCAGGACGACCAGATTGAAACGGTCTTCCTTAATATGATCCGAGGCACCGGACTTTCAGGACTGCAGGGGATGCAGCCAAAACGCGATCACATCATCCGACCGCTTTTATTTGCCAGCAAAGCAGACATCAGATCTTATGCCCTCCGCAATCATTTGGAGGTAAGAGAAGACTCCAGCAATGCAAAATCAATTTATCGTCGAAATTATATCAGAAACAAGTGGATTCCTCAGATCGAGAAACGTGTTCCTTCCTTTAAAGCCAGAATGTCAGAAAATATCTTGATCTGGCAGAAAAGCACCCGATTACTTAGCGGTCTATTAAACCAAGAATTGGAACTAAGAAAAAAAACGGAAGGCAATTACATCATATTAGATTCTGACAAAATAGAAGACTCACTCCGGGATCTCGTTATTTTCGAGTGGTTACGGCCCTATGGCTTCAATTATACTCAAGTAACCCAAATGATCGAGGCAATTGAAAGAAATCATTCGGGGAGGATTTTCTATAGTGTAAACAATAGAGTGACTACTGATAGAAAGAAACTGGTCTTATCGACCAAATCACCTGATGAAATGGACTTCATTATTATTCATCAGGATGATAAGATAATCAACCTGGAGAATGGACGTTTGGAATTCATTCTAATGACCAATCATCCCGATTTTTTTCCTGATGACCAGCATATGGCACATATAGATGCTCAAAAAATAGATTTTCCATTAACCGTGAGGCGTTGGACAGATGGAGATTCATTTCAACCTTTAGGAATGAATGGCCAATCGCAAAAGCTAAAAAAATATTTTAGAAATCGGAAGTTTAATACTTTTCAAAAGGAAAACCAATGGCTTTTATTATCCGATGATAAAATATGCTGGGTAATTGGTGAACGGCTTGATGAACGTTTTCGCATTGACGAGCACACGAAATATGTTTTAAGAATTCATTGGCAACCATTCTAAATTAAATTAATATATGCAAATTGGTCAGGTCTTCGACGAGATTCAGGAAGCTTATACAAAGAAAATGATTCGTTGGGTGCCACATTACTTGGATCTGATTAAAATGCTGGATACTTCTTTCCCCAAACAGTGGCATCCGGAATCCATCCTTGATTTAGGCGCTGGCAATGGCAATATAACTGCCTCCCTGATCAAACATTATCCTGATGCAACCTACACCCTGCTGGATGCCAGCGCCAAAATGCTCGAAGAAGCTAAAAGCAGATTTCCAGAAACAAAGGTCTTTTACCAACAAGATCTCATTCAAAACGCACAGTTTACGAGTGGTACATTTTCATTGGTCACCGCCTCATTCTCTCTACATCATCTTTCCCTAAGCGATAAGGAAAATACAATCAAGTCTATTCATAAATGGTTATCACCAGGTGGGTATTTCGCTTATATTGATCTATTCATCAGTAAGAAAGATATCGAACATGCTCCATTTATGGCCTCATGGCAAAATTTCGTCATGCAGGAAGGTGATTCGGAAGATTGGGAATACCTCGCCAATCATTATCAGGAATATGATAAACCCGATAATCTCCTG
>JAGQWV010000884.1 GCA_020437045.1 Saprospiraceae bacterium
GGCCATGCCGGACAGGCATCAAAAACGATGGAGCCTGCCCTGTACATGTTGAAGGGTGCTCGTATTTACAGCTATGCTGTTTCGTAATATAAAGCCCTATGCAGATTCCCGGTTAATAAGCACGGGCAAACAAAACCCGTCCTGAGGATGGCTTGCCGGACAGCACACACTTTCCTTGCTCCGCTTGCTGGTCTTGTGGTATGCAACGGATGGTTGCTTTGGTCAGCTCCTTAATTTTGAGTTCTGTCTCCGTAGTACCATCCCAGTGCGCACTGATGAAACCGCCCTTCTCTTCCAAAACATTAACAAAATCATCCCAATCATCTACTTGAGTGGTATGGGTAGACCGAAAATCAAGGGCTTTTTGCATCAAATTATTTTGTATTTCATCTAACAACTGACGTACAACAGTGACACACTCCTCCACTTTAACCGACATCTTCTCTTTAGTATCTCGTCTCGCAATTTCGACCACTCCCTGAGCTAGGTCACGTTTGCCAATACCGATTCTGACCGGAACCCCCATCATCTCATATTCGGCAAATTTAAAACCCGGACGTTTTTTATCATCAAGATCAATCTTGACCGAAACGTTTAGTGCCTGCAATTCTTCCTTTAGCCGAGCGGCTATTTCATTCAATTCCTCATCTGGTTTGGGAATAGGTACAATTACCACCTGAATCGGAGCCAGTTTAGGAGGCAGCACTAATCCATCGTCATCGGAGTGAGTCATAATCAGGCCACCCATCAACCGGGTAGACACTCCCCACGATGTAGCCCAAACATATTCTTCCTGGTTGGATTCAGAGACATACTTTACATCAAATGCTTTGGCAAAATTCTGCCCCAAAAAATGCGATGTTCCCGCCTGCAGAGCCTTTCCGTCCTGCATCAAAGCCTCTATTGCAAAGGTTTCAACGGCACCGGCAAAACGCTCGTTGGCTGTTTTCGAACCTTTCACCACGGGCATCGCCATGTGCTCCTCGGCAAATTGAGCATAAACATCCTGCATTCTCAGCGCTTCTTCCATCGCCTCTTCACTGGTCGCATGTGCCGTATGCCCTTCCTGCCACAGGAATTCAGCGGTACGCAGAAATAATCGGGTACGCATCTCCCAGCGAACCACATTGGCCCACTGATTGATTAAAAGAGGAAGATCCCGATATGAAGTGATCCAGTCGCGATAGGTATTCCAGATAATGGTCTCTGAAGTGGGTCGGACAATCAATTCCTCCTCCAATCTGGCCTCCGGATCCACCACGACGCCGCTACCATCATCACTTTGTTTTAGCCGGTAATGAGTGACTACAGCACATTCTTTGGCAAAACCTTCCACGTGATCTGCTTCTTTGCTCAGAAAACTTTTCGGTATGAATAAAGGAAAATAGGCATTCATATGGCCGGTTTCCTTAAACATACGATCCAATTGAGCCTGCATCTTTTCCCAAATTGCAAATCCGTACGGTTTGATGACCATGCAGCCTCGAACCGCTGAATGCTCGGCCAGACCAGCTTTTTTAACAATGTCATTATACCATTGTGAGTAGTTCTCTGCACGAGGAGTGATTTCTTTTGCCATAGTGATATTTAACTGCTTAATAGTATCTTAAAGAATCGTTTAAAGTTCTGTTAACATGAAACTTTTGCGCTGACTATAATGTCTTAGTATTGATGCCTTTTTACTGATTTACAACTTTTTAACAACGCATAATTTAAACTTTAAAGGATCATTAACAGAATTAAGGCGCAAAAGTAATAAATTAGAGGTTCAAAGAGCGTCACGGTAATTATAGCTAAAACAACTACACATGAAAAAGTACGTTTTTAAGATTGGTTCATTGTTCATCATCGCCCTGATGGCAACTTCAAGTGCCTGGGGACAGTTTGATGATATTTACTTCGATCCGGATGCTGATGAGTATTACGTTGATTCGTATTCCGAAGAAGGTGATACTTACGTCACAGAAAATTATTATTACGACGACGATGACTATGATTATTATGATAATGATCAGGATTTCTACTATTCGTCGCGAATCCGAAGATTCAATCGTCCCATGTATTCATCCTTTGGTTTTTATGATCCCTTCTATTACGATCCTTTCTATTATGGATCTGGGATCTACATCTCATTAGGTAGCCCATATAGAAGCTGGAATAGATGGAACCGATTTAATCGGTACAGTGCTTTTGGATATTACGATCCATTCTACAGTCCTTTCGCTTATGGCGCAGGATATAGCATTTTCGACAGCTACTTTGGCTATTGCCCGCCATCCCTTTACGCCTCTCCTTACTATGGATATGTTGGATATTACGGCGGATATAACCGGGGTTATTATGCTTCCAATTATTACGGATCGGCATACGACTATTATCAACCCACCTATTCAAACAGTAGCCGTGGTACTTACTACGGAGCACGAAGAGGCGGAGCGGTAAAAGCTTCACCAAGTACTCCTGCAGGTTCACCACGCACTACCAGCCGCACACTGACGAATACTGACGGAAGAACCGCCACTGGAACCTCGGCTGTCAGAACAGCAGCAAGACCTCAGGATGTCAGCGTAGGGAAGACCTATCGTAATCCTAGTACTCAGTCTACCAGAAGAATTACTAAGACATATACCCCTTCGCGTACCAATACAAATGCAGATCGCGCTACATACGGAGCAAGTCCCAATAGCAATACAAGATCGGCGACACCATCGAGATCGACGACACGAAGTTACTCCCCAGGGTCAAGCAATACTAGGACTTATACTCCTAATAGTACCTCTCGATCATCTAACCGTTCGTATAGCCCAAGCAGTTCTTCAAGTCCTTCCAGAAGCTATACACCAAGCCGGAGCTATACGCCGAGTCGATCTTCATCTCCGTCGAGAAGTTATACTCCGAGTCGATCGTCAAGTCCTTCGAGGAGCTATTCACCTAGCTCATCACCTTCACGATCTTACTCTCCTTCCTCTTCGGGATCAAGTAGTCCGAGAAGTAGTTCGTCATCTTCATCAAGTAGCAGCAGGTCTTCTTCGCCAAGAAGAAACTAAAAAGAATAAAACGTACGAAATTGTGAGGGGTGGGTCGAGACAACAATTGGCCCACCCTTTTTATATCCCATAAGAACCATTCAACAAACAAGTAAAGGCACAAATATTTAACATGAAAAAATTCTTAGGAGCAATTTATCTGTCCACGATCTTGCTGACCTTCAGTCACCAGACGGCAAATAGCCAGACAGCAAGCGATATTTTGCGATATGCATATACAAATCCTCAAGGAACCGCCCGGGCTATGGGTATTGGTGGTGCCATCGGTGGCTTAGGCGGTGATTTCACTTCCCTGTCGATCAATCCCGCTGGTATTGGTGGCTATTGGAAATCCGAATTTATGATTAGCCCGGTGTTTATCGCCAACAATACCAAATCAAGCTTAAATGGTGGTTTGGAAAGCCAGGAGCTCGCCCGAAAATTTGGTTTTAGTAATGTGGGTATTGTCTTTTCAAATACCAGTGATCGCGGAGCATGGAAATCCGTAAGTATGGGAATAGGACTGAATAAATTATCCTCTTTTAATCAGGAATTCTTTTATCAAAATGAAACACAAGGCTCCATCGTCAATCGATTTGCCGGATTGGCTTTCGGTCTTACTCCAGATCAACTGGATGGATTCGAAGCAGGACCCGCCTACTCTTCCGGGGCTATCTATGATATCGGCAGTGATTTAATTTACGAATCTGACTTTGACAATGAAGACCAGGAAGTGTTTCGTAAAAATCAATTGGTAAAAACAGAAGGCTACAACAACGAACTGGTGATTGGATTCGGGGGCAATTTGAAAAACAAAGTGCTGCTGGGAGGAGCTATCGGAGTTCCGTTTGTATCCTATTCGTCGGAAAAAAATTACCAGGAAAGCGATGAAGCAGACGTAATTCCGGCTTTTAATGAATTGCAATTCAATGAATATCTGACAACCGAAGGCAAAGGCATCAATTTAAAATTAGGAGCCATAGTCAAGCTCAACAATGATATCAGACTAGGAGCAGCGGTTCATTCTCCTACGTATCTTACGCTGACCGACCGTTTTACCACAGACTTCACCTATGCATACAACGAAGGCAGTGGAGATGAGTCATTTACCAACGAATCACCAGACGGTGAGTTTGAATATGGGGTGAGCACTCCCTGGAAAGTCGTGGCCAATGCCGCCTGGATCATTGGTAAAAAAGGTTTTATCAGCACCGATATTGAATATGTTGATTATGCCTCCGCCAAATATGATTTTACGACCAACAGTGACAATGTAGAAGACCGGATTTATCAGGATGAGATAAATGCGCAAATTAAAGACTTGTACAAGTCGGCCATCAACGTGAGACTAGGTGGAGAACTGGCTTATGAAGGATTTCGCTTCCGGGCTGGCGGACAATTATTGGGTAGTCCATTTGCCGGTGATAATACCCTGGAGTCGGTGCTCTCGGCCGGAATAGGTGTGCGTGGCAACCGGGCATTCCTGGACATCGGGTTTAATCATAGCAGTGTTAGCGAACGCTATTTACCTTATCGGATCGCGGGTGCTCCCTTACAAACTGTAGATAATAAGATTGGAAAAAATCAGGTCGTGGTCACCGTAGGCTTTAAAATATAATCCTGCCGGCCACATTTATGGCGTATCGATTTTATCAATAGCATCCATGACCAATGCCTCCATAATGCGATAACCGATTAGACTGGGATGGACGCCATCGGGAGCAATCTCCGGATTCATACCATTTTCTGGGTTCTTCAAAGCACTATGATAGTCGACATAAGGAATACCCCGTTTTTCAGCCAGGGATTTAATCCGCTGATTCAATTCAACGATGAGATCTGATCGATCACCCAAAGCCCGGTTCCATTCAAATTTAGTGGACGGCACCACCGAAGCCAAAATAACTTTGATATCATTCATTGCAGCTATATCGACCATCGAAGCAATATTGCTCATGGTAAATTCAGGATCGTAAGGACCTGTATTCTCGGCAATGTCGTTGGTCCCGATATGTATGACCACAACCTTAGGCCGGAGATTCACCACATCCTGACGGAAACGTAAAAGCAACTGCGAAGATGTCTGTGCACTGATACCGCGACCAATAAATTGATGATCGATAAAAAAAGATGAGTCCGTTCTCACCCACCCGGCTGTAATGGAGTTTCCCAAAAATACCACCCGTTTTGCACCATCTTCTGGTAAGGGCAACCTCTTATTGCGCTCACGGTAATGGGCTAATTCCGCATAATCTTTTTTCAGTTCTTCCCACTTTTCAATTTTACCCCGGGCTACCGCTTCCTGGCCAAACAATTTTTCATATTTGTTAGGATACAGTTTCCGATGATATCCGTGAATTTCCAACCATTCTCCTAATCGTTCATACCAGGTGTCAGTTGGCAGCCCCTGCTTCCGCATGCCAAATCCATGACCACCCTTCTCATAAACGTGTAGCTCTGCCGGTTGACCCGCTTCAAACCATTTCCTGTAGATGTTGACGCTATGCAAAGTCATTCCTAATGGATCATCACCGGCCACTGTCAGAAAGATGGGCGTTTCTTCCTCTGGCACTTGTGAGCCAAGGATCGCCGGTTCATAGGCATAGACAGGCACCACAAAGTCAGGCCGGTCTCCATCCTCAGCGTTATAAACTACGGACATGGCCAAAGTAGCCCCGGCCGAAAAGCCCATAAAACCAATTTTATGGACATCGATGTCATATTCTTTTGCATGTGTTCGCAGATGTCGTATAGCTATAATAGCATCTTGCATCGCCAGCGGAACGATGTCTCGATTTTCTGCATCGAGCTTTCCAAAATCATTCATCTTTTCCCTTAATTCAGCTACCGGATCATCCGTCAAACTATGAGCGAGACGGTACTTTAAAACAAATGCAGCGATGCCCCTAGTATTAAACCATTTAGCAACTTCCCTTCCTTCATTTTCTATACTCAAGGTATGAAAGGCGCCTCCCGGGGCAATGATCACAGCTGTGCCGGTAGCCAAATAATAGGGTGGCAGATAGGCAGTCAGGGTTGGCTGTACTACATTATATACAATAGCATGACTGGTATCTGATTTTTCCGACCATTGCCAATTCTCTGAGCCTTCGGGCTTCGTATCATACAGCTGGATGACTTGCTGAGCGCTGACCAAATAAATCGGTATAACGAACCACAGGATAAGATTGAACCTGAACATAATGAATGCTTCAAATGAAAAAATGCTTCCTCACTTATGCGGACTGGAAGAAAATTAAAGATCTTTAATTTTTATTGAACGGATTCCGGTAAACAAAGAAATTAATGCCGGCGCATTCCGGAAAATTCCATCGCCTCCCCTTTTCCAAAACCATAGCTAAATCCAAGGGCGACAAATCGTCCGCGCTTACCCCAATCATACAGATAAAAATCTGCCTGATTGGAAATGCGTTCTCTGATCCGGGAGGCAAAAATATCTCGCACACTTAGATTGATCACACCTTTTCCCTTAAAGAGCTTCTTTCGCAAGCCTGCATCGGCAAAGGCATTCGAAGATATCATACTCTGTACCGTCTGGAATCCCGACTCATACCGGGTGGTAATTTCCGCTTCCAGGTCTGCAGGCATCTTGATCTTGGTGGTAATTTTGCCAGACCATTGATCCGATTGAAAATCGAAATTCTGCAAGTCGAATGTCCCCTGACGATTAAAATAATTATAGTTAAAATCGGCATTAAATGTGAGCCACGCGGTAGCGCTATATTTAGTATTAAATTCAATTCCGGTAGCGTGGTTCGTTCCGATATTTTCCGGTTTTACCGTATTCACATTATCCTCGAATGTCGATATTCGCTCTACAACGTCCTGGGTATACCGGTGATAAACCACCACATTAAATGATGTTTCACCCAGTAAAAATATACTGGCTAATTCGTAAGAATCGGTAAATTCTGGTTGCAATTCCGGATTACCCGTCCGAATGCTGTAATTATTCCGGATATTAAAAAAAGGATTTAAATCCCATAATCTCGGCCGAAAGATTCTCCGGGAGTATCCGGCCTGCAGCGATGTCTTTTCCGACAATTTTAAAGAAGTGTGTAATGATGGAAAAAAATTGGCATAGTTCTGCTTGTTTTCTTCGTTGGTTTTTTCCAGTAAAGTATGCAGGTTGGTATTTTCAATTCGCAGCCCCCCTTTCACACCCCACTTCTCTCCTTCAAAGGCTAAAGTACCGTAGGTGGCAAATACCTGTTGATAGTAATTAAAGATATTTGTTTGTCCCGGATCATTGATTACATTTCCATCCAAAATATTATTCACTTCATAATCATTGCTGACATCATTAATGACATATTGAGCTCCCGTTTCGAGTGTATATTTTTCTTTGAATGGATTGGTATAATCCAACTTAAAAGTATTTTCTGATTCCAGAAAATCGGTTCGCGTCCTTTGGGTGCCACCGGTCTCACTTCCAAAGACAGTAGTATTCAAGAAAACAGATTCCTGATTTTTTCCGAAATAATTGCCTAGTGCACTGAATAGCAACGTATGATTTTCATGGTTTTTGAAATCTCTTTTATATTCCAGTTCGTACTGCCATTTTGGATTGGTGGCTTGGGTCTCCTCCGTCCGCTCCCAACTCGATAAGATCCGATCTGCATGGTCCAACAATTCAAAACTTGTGGCTGATGGTTGGTCCTCTATTTCGTAGGCAAAAAAACCGGATAAGGTCAGTACATTTCGGTCATTAATATGATAATCAGTACCCAGAATTACATTGTAGAAAGTTTCATTACGATATTCCTTACCAAAACTTCGCACGGAAGTATTCGAAATGAGATCTCTATTGATCGCTTTGCCATCCTGCGGTAATTCGCGATAACCAACTCCCAGTTGACTAAACAGATTGAACTTTTCGGTGCGTCGATTTAAGCTAAGCCCAAAACTGTGATTATCGGGAAGTCCGGTATTTAAAGAAAAAGAACCATTTAATCCTTTGCGCTCCTCTTTTTTAATGACAATATTGATTATTCCCGAGGTACCTTCAGCATCATGCTTGGCAGAGGGATTGGTAATTACTTCTACCTGCTCGATCATATCAGCAGTAATCGTGCCCAGGGCATTGCCTTGATCACTGGCCAGTACAGAAGGTTTTCCATTAATTAAAATCTGCACCCCCTGACTACCACGCAGACTAATCTCTCCCTCAATATTTACATTGACGGATGGTACATTATTCAAAACATCCAATGCACTGGCGCCTGTCGTACTTAAGTCCTTTCCAACGTTAAAAACCCGTTTATCCAGCTTAAATTCAGTCTGAGAACGCTCGGCCCTAACCGTGACTTCATCGAGAATCTCTCCATCATTCAATAGCGTAATTTCTCCTAAATCCACAATACCGTTCTCGATCGAAAAATCATCAATGCGTTTGCTCGCAAAACCGATAAAGCTAACCTCCACAAAGAATTGCTGCCGGGTGGTTTGTATGGAAAAACTTCCGTCTTCCAGGGTGGTCGTACCGGTGACCGGTGTTGCACTTTGAATATCCCCGACCACCACGGTGGCAAACTCAACCGGAGTCATGGTATTCTTCTCCTTCACGATCCCTTTGATCGTCACCTCGGCAAGATCCTGAGCCAGTACCGATGTGACGCTAACGATCAACCAAAGGAAAAATAATCCTCTAATCATCAATGAATTAACTTTCAATTTTGCTTGTTTACGGAATTATGGCGCCAAAACTAAGACCCAATTCTGATGAAATCCTGAAATCACTAAACTATACTAAATACTTCAGTGCTTGATCATCTACAGATGTAATCTCACCTTCCTGCTTATAAAAGATTAAGAGGACTACTTATTAATGGAATTTTAAGAATCATGCGTTAGTGCTTCGAGAGTTCCGACATCAAGAGGAGAGCTGAATGGCCAGCTTAGTCACCGTACATGACTTTGGCGGGTAGGTAATAGAAGGAGCTCAGGAAGAATCGGGTAGGCTCCGCGATGTTAGTTCTAAAAACTCCAGTGAAACAACTACTTTAAACCGGGATTATTCCGGGATTATAATAATCCCGGTTAAAGGCATCGGTGTCCGTAATAGATTTCCTAAATAGACTATCCGGGTTAGATAGACAAACCGTATATTAATTCATCAAACAAAGCCTGTATGAGAAATTTATTCTGTTTCGCCACGATCATTTTTATCCTCTTAGGATGCAGTGAGGAGCAACAGCACAGAGCTAAATCAAATGCCATCGTAGCTGAAGGTTTTCTCCAGCAAAAAGTCACGGAATTATCAGGCAGGAATTCAATCATTGACAATAGAGTCTTCGAAACCCGTGATGATCTGCCCACCGATGAA
>JAGQWV010000885.1 GCA_020437045.1 Saprospiraceae bacterium
ACTCAAGGTACTCAAATTCGAAATTTGTAAAAAGCCTAAAAGCCTTAGACCTTTCGGAAATAGGATGGTAGGGTTGGATAACACAATTTTAATGGGAAAAGGGGTATCATTGAAGATAAATTTCCGGATCTTTGACGAACTCTTGCTGGTTCATTTGGTTTTTTGTACATGAACCTTTTTCCGGACAACAGCCGGATTATGCTATCACTTTGTAAGTTTTTTGATGGTAGATCACATTTTACTTTAATTAAATATTGATTGAGAATGAATTTTTTTAGAGAGACCATTTTGGTCGGCCTAATGCTGTGGTCCGGTGTGATTATGGCTCAGGATAAATTTGCTCAGTTATATGATGAATTGCCAACTCCCAATACTACGCGCACGGCAAGTGGCGCACCGGGAAAGGAATATTGGCAGCAACGGGCAGATTATAAAATAAAGGTGCGTTTGGATGATGAGAACCGACGGCTTTACGGGGAGGAAGTTATTACGTATCACAATAATTCACCTGACCCATTAAATTATCTTTGGTTGCAGTTGGATCAAAACATTTGGGATAAGAATAGCGATACCTATAAGATCCGTACCGAGGAAATCAACCAGTCATCCGGCATCAGCACATTCTCGAATTTGGAAAGTGAGTTTGATGGAGGCTATAAGCTGACGGAAGTTAAAGATGCCCAGGGTAAAGATTTGTCCTACACCGTAAATAAGACGATGATGCGTCTCGATCTCCCAATGGTGTTGCAACCGGGGGACAGCTATTCCTTTCAGATTAAATACTGGTATAATATTAACAATACCAAGGAAGTGAGAGGAAGGACGGGGTATGAACCGTTTGATGCAGATGGAAATAACGTTTATGTCATGGCTCAGTTCTTTCCGCGAATGTGCTCGTATAATGATGTGGAAGGATGGCAGAATAAACAGTTTTTAGGAAGAGGGGAGTTTACCTTAATCTTTGGAAATTATGAGGTAGAAATTACGGCGCCGGATGATCATCTGGTAGCCGCGTCAGGAATGCTGCAAAATCCAGAGAAGGTAATGTCCAAAAAACAAATGGACCTCTGGAAAAAGGCCGAAAAAGAACATGTACAGCCGGTGATTATCTCATCACTCGATGAGGCACAGCAACGCATGCAGCAGCGCAGTAAAAAGGAAAAAACCTGGAAGTTTAAGGCCGATAATGTAAGGGATTTTGCTTTTGCCAGTTCAAGACGATTTATTTGGGATGCGATGGGTGTGCCGATGTCAGACGGAAGAACCGTGATGGCTCAATCCATGTGGATACCAGAGGGAGATTGTCTCTGGGAAAAATACTCTACGAAAGCCATTGCCCACACCATCAAATGGTATTCACATTATACTTTTGATTATCCTTATCCGGTAGCCTGGTCTATAGATGGAAATATGGGTATGGAATATCCGATGATTGCCTTCAATAATGGACGTTGTGACAGTGACGGTACGTATACGCAACGGGCTAAATACGGACATATCGGTGTAATCATTCACGAGGTTGGTCACAACTGGTTTCCGATGATTGTCAATTCGGATGAACGGCAGTGGACCTGGATGGATGAAGG
>JAGQWV010000886.1 GCA_020437045.1 Saprospiraceae bacterium
TATTAAGTGCTGTTTGCAGGGCTGCGGTCGTGCAGCTGCCCGCGGTACCGTTGCCAACGGTTATCGGATTGTTGAGCGTTACTGGTTCTTCAGCGAATGGACAATCTGATTGACCGTTTAAAGATATGCTTGAAACAATCAATAAGAGTATAAAGGTTGCTTTTCTCATCTTGGTGATCCTTTCGATCATAGACAGCAAAGATTTTTCCAAACTTTTGAATTTTAATTGTTAAAGGGAATAAATAGGGTGTCAGAATTGATATCCGTTAGTGCGAGCAGCTGACTAATCAGCGGATAAACATCCACTATTCTTCTGATCTTTTTTTCTCCCGTGATATTCATTCTATCCAGGACTTATTTTTAGACAAACACTTATATTGTTGATAGTCAAGTGCATATGGATATTCTCAAAATGGAGACAGCTTTTGTGATTCTGGATTTTGGGATGAGTTAGGACCATCTGATCATTGATGGATTCACTTCTTGGCGATGATGGAGAGGTGATGTAAATTTTTAATTCCGGGAAAAAATTCGACTTTTGCCGCTCCCTATGAAAAAGACAATAATTGCCTATAGCCTGGATTTTCTGGAAAGTATATCGATCTTCCTTCCTTCCGCCTATTTTGTAGAGGAAGAGGAAGATGGAAAACTGGGCTATATGATCGGCCGGGCTGTTCCCGAGAACATTGATTCCTACGGATTTGCACTTTCCGAGACACCCCATGAGTCGCTTTTGGCGATTTGTCACCAACTCACTGTAGGTGCTCTGGAAGAGCGATACAACAACCGCCGTCGTAAACCGATATCGCTATCGCAGCTCATTGAAGATCCATCGGCTGGAAATCTAATCCGGCAATTTGTCCAGCGGAAGATGGAGACTTTTCTGGAAAGATTGATGCAGCACCAGCTACCGGTGTGTCTCGCCATCCAAAGAAAAGTATATCTGGAGGACATTCGGGTTTATTACCGGCAACAGATTTTAAAACCTCATTTGTGGTTTCAAAAGCGGAGTGAAGGCATTGATTACCGGCTCAGTTTATTTTTGGATGACCAATTGCTAACCCCACATGATCACGATATTCATATCCTGTCTGATCAGCCTGCTTATCTTGTCATCGATTACCAACTTTTCCAACTGGAAGCTATCAATGGGAATAAAATCAAACCGTTTCTAAAAAAGAAGGAAATCCATATACCTTCCCGCATGACAAAGACCTATCTGCAGAAATTTGTCATGGATGTAGTAAATAAGGTAGATATTGAAGCAGATGGCTTTGACGTACAACAAATCGATCAGATTAAATCGGTGCAAACATCTTTTACGGAAGATTTTATAGATGACCGATTTGTGTTGGATTTAGTTTTTGATTACAACGAAACATTTTTTTTTGGCAGCGATCCTACAGCGCGTAGAAATAGACTTTTAATGGACGATTCGGGTAATGTAACCATTCGTCAGATTATTCGTTCTCAAAATGAAATCTCCTTTATTTCTGCACTGGAAAATATGGGACTCCATCGAAATGAGGCCAGACGATTTACGCTTCCCGGTTCGAAAGAGAAGTACGCCCTGATTCAGTGGGTTATCGATAATCAAGATTTATTTTTGCAGAATAAAATTACCCTTCATCCACCGAATATTAATGGGATGCCGGTGGCTTTAAAAAAGGCCGAACTATTTTTAAATACCATAGCTGATAATGATTGGTTTGATATAAAAGGTAGTATTCAGGTTGGTGATGTCACTTTTTACTTTTCCGATCTCATTGAATCGATTCGCAACGAAGATCCACTGCTGATTCTTCCCAATGGTAAAATTTTTATAATACCGGACAGCTGGATGACAAAGTATAGTTCTTTGGCGATATTCGGTAAGCGTTCTGGTGAGGGTGTCCGGATAAATAAAAGTCAATATACCCTGATCGAAGAAGATGAAGATCTACAGCAGGGTATGCGTAAGGTCGTGGTGAAAGAAACAGAAGTTAGCTATGAGGAAGATTCAAATCTTAACGCAGACCTGCGACCTTATCAATTGGAGGGAGTGAAATGGTTGCTCGGCCATCAAGCCAATGGTTTAGGGGCGTGCCTTGCCGACGATATGGGTTTGGGAAAAACCCTCCAGACGTTGGCTGTATTGAGTAATACGAAAAATAATTTACAGCGGGGAATAGAGACTAATGAGGATGACAGTCAATTAACGCTATTTCAACAGAACCGTCTGGAAGAACTCAACCCACTTCGAGCCCTGATTATTTTACCGGCATCACTGGTATTTAATTGGGTTGAAGAAATTCGTAAATTCTGTCCGCATTTTTTGGTCTGTTCATTTGTTGGGCCCGAGCGAAAACTCAAGACCAATCATCTTGATGAGTTTGATGTTGTACTGACTACGTACCAGACGGCACTAAGAGATATTCGTGATCTGCAAAAGATAGAGTGGGAATATGTGATCCTGGATGAGAGCCATATGATTAAAAATAAAGACTCTAAAATTTTTCAGGCCGTAAACACCTTGCGAACCATCAATAAAATTAGTCTCTCGGGAACGCCCATTGAAAATTCTCTGGCGGATCTATGGTCGCAGATGCAATTTATTAATCCGGATATTCTGGGCACGTTCACTTTTTTTAAGGAGCACTTTCTGACACCTATTCAGCGGTATCAGGATGAGGCGGCTCTTGATCAATTGCGGTCTTTGGTACATCCTTTTATCTTACGCAGGCGAAAAGACGAAGTGGCTAAAGACTTGCCGGAGATTACCGAATATGTGGAATTTATTCCCATGTCAAAAACGCAGGCAGAACTCTTTGAACAGGAGAAGAGTGCTGCCCGGAATCAGCTTTTGGCGATGTCAGAGGATACCCCTGATTACCGGATGCATGTATTTCGATCCTTATTGAGGTTGCGTCAGATTTGCAACCATCCGGTTTTGTTAGACAATGCCTATACGGGTGACTCCGGAAAATTTGATCAGGTTATTGATCATCTCTATTCGATCCTTAAATCAGGAAATAAAGTACTGGTATTTTCATCATTTACTTCGCATCTGGATTTATTTGCCAGTCATTTAAAGAACGATAATATTTTATTCTGTCATTTGACGGGGCAGACCAGTCAAAAGAATCGAAAACAGCAAGTTGACCTGTTTCAGAATAATCCGGATTATTCGATTTTTTTAATTTCCATTAAAGCTGGAGGTACGGGATTGAATCTTACAGAAGCAGACTATGTCTTCATATTAGATCCCTGGTGGAATCCATTCGTAGAAAAACAAGCCATTGCCCGGGCGCACCGGATTGGGAGAGATCAACCCATTACCGTAATCCGCTACATTGCCCAGGATAGTATCGAAGAGAAAATTATCAAATTACAGGCTCGAAAAAGAGTACTGGCTGCAGAGTTAATCGAAGATCAGGAGCAAATTAGTATTGCCAAAGAGGATTTAAGGGAGTTACTGCAGTAACCTGAGTTTTGCGCATTGGCATTTTTAAATACGAATCTGATCAGTTACTAATAGCAAATGCTGAATTAATGCCGTCAAGGCAGGAGTTTCTATGGTTAGGAAATCGATTTTTTGCAAGTATGGAGAGCAGTGAACCTGCCTGGCCACTTCTGCTTGTAACTTATATAATTGATTTTGGATCATTCCGGACAGGTGCCTGCCAGGAATTTAGCTCCCAAATTAACTTGAAACGGAGGGTACAATACAACATCTTTGCTGGAAAGGAACAAGACATTATGGGGGATTGAGATGCTGGATGTCCCCACCACACTATCGATACCATAATAATAACCGGTAACCGGATTAGTGCTAATATTTAGTGAAGGAGCTAAATTCACCACCTCTAAATTTGGGGTATCATTTGGGAAAGGGCAAAGAAAGATGAACATAGAGCTATCGGTTTTAGTCAATGTCTGTGGTGTTGAAAAAAATGTTAAAAAATATTTGAGTTCTATTTTAAGGGGAAATTTTGCAGATGCGTTGGTGCCGGGATTTCCGATCAATTTAATAGATGCCATGGTCTGGTTAGGTGAAGCTGATGTCCAGGTGCAATCAGGAGAATCACATTCATAGTTGATACCAGGTGGCAGACCAATTACGTCAGCTATCTGGAAACTATCAAAAGGAACGAAAAAACCTACAAAGATCGTATCTGCTGGTGGTGACCATATCATAGAGTCTTCATAAGTTGAATTTTGAAAAGCAGGTTCCAGAAGTTCAGATCCTACCGGTTTTATTTCACTTACCTGTGCTGGTAGCGCATAGCAAAATATCAGGGATAGAAATGATGTCAGAGCACTGACAGACCGGGCAAGCATAGATAAGGTGATGCTATTCTTTTTTTGCATATAATGTGTTTGATGGTTTGAAAGTAAACGGACTGAATTTTTAAATGCATTGAAAAATGAAAATACATGTTTCCATGAGTGGCGTCAATAGCATAATGATGTGATTTTAGGCAGAGCCCGTTTCGAATTAATTCTCATGATATTGAGAATCGTAAGTCTTTACCTATCAAAAGAGACGATCCTTAAGAGCTTTTCCCACGGCCTGGGACTTTGATTTCACTTGCATCTTTTCATAGATATGCCTTATATGCGTGCGAACTGTGTCCAGACTGATAAAAGATAAATTAGCAATTTCTTTGTAGGAAAAACCATCGATCAGTAATTTGAGGATTTCTTTTTCACGACCGGACAAACCATAATCGATGTTCAGGTTATTTTCAGATTTGAAGAAATCAAATACTTTTCTCGCTAAACGGGGAGTCATCGTCGAACCTCCCTGGTAAACCACACGGATGCCGTCTAGAATTTCTTCCGGTGGTTCTCCTTTGATAAAATATCCGTTGGCTCCGTGACGCAAGGCAGTGAATAATCTTTCTTCGTCTTCAAAAACGGTAAGCATGATTACCTGAACATCGGTATTCATTTGCTTGGCAATTTTCGTAGCCTCCAGACCGTCGCGACCAGGCATTTCGATATCCATGAGAATTACGTCTGGCTGATAGGTGATGAGATCATTTTCAATGTTCATCGTGTTGCTAAAACTACCAATTAATTGCAGGTCAGGAGTGGCCTGAAACAAAAGTCCAACCGCCTCACGTAAATCCTCATTGTCCTCATAAAGGAGAATCTGTATCATTATATTCGCTCTTTGGCCAATTTATGATTGTTTGTGCACTTACACAATCACATGAAGATGTGAAAATGTAATTTGGACTATGCTAAAAAGTCCTTGCAATGTGATTTCAATAGGGATCTTGTATATCAAGAAATTTGTCTCCGACTTCAAATGAAAATTTCTATGCTGAAACCCATACCAGGTGCGCTTTTAAACGAATAACTACCTCCCATTTCCGTCGTACGATCACGAATGTTTTTTAATCCGTTTCCTTCCTCAATTAGATCCATATTACAACCTTCTCCACTATCACTGATAATGATTTTAATATGACCGTGATCCTCCAAGAAAGCCAGATATATTGCACATTTGCCGGCATATTTTGTTATATTATTGAGAGCTTCTTTTACAATGAGATAAATATTTTGAGCTGTGAGGCAGAAAAATTAACCTTCTCTATTTTCGGATCAATTTCGATCCTTAATGAAGAACCTTGAGCTGTAACCAATCGCGAAGCAAAGGATTTTAACCGTTCAATAATATGATTGAATTTTGGTCGTTCATCTTGTAATGTCCAGATGATACCGGACATCGCATCGGAGATCTTGCGGGTTGTTTCACTAATTTTCTTTAACACCAGGTCAATTTCTTGGTTTGCGCTACTTCTTTTCTGTCGAACGAATTCACTAAGGAAAGCGATACTGGAAAGTGATGATCCGATTTCATCATGGAGGTCTCTGGCGATTTGCAATCGCAGTTTTTTAATGCGCTCTTTTTCTTGATTTTTGAGATACCAGAACAGATATGCGAGGGAGATGATTAGAATTCCAATAGAGGTTAAAAACCATCCCTGGCGATAAAATGGTGCCTTTACCTTAATTCCGGCAAGAATAGTTGGTTTTGACCAGATACCATCATTATTACTACCTTGTAATTCAAAAGTGTATTTTCCCGGAGGAATGTTAGAATAGGAGGCCAAATTGGTTCCTTCAACTAAGTGCCAATTGTCTTCAAAACCATTGAGCCTGTATTTATATTTATTTAATTCAGGTTGACGAAAATTAATGGCTGCATAATAGATAGTGAAGTAATTTTGGCCCGGCTGAATGATTATTTCTTCCTCTGGCTGAAACGAAATACTCCGGTCCATTATTTTGAAGTCCATTATTTTAAGCGAAGGTCTCAAGGTGTCAATATCGAAGGAGCGGGTATCTATGGTTTGCATGACTTTTGGAAATCCGATATATAGGGTTCCACTCGGTTGGGACGAAACGAAATAAGCCTGGTTGGTAGCCAGTCCGTCGTGAGTACTGATTTTTCGAATATGATTTTTTGTAGGGGTCAATTCTTAAGAGACCAGTGCTCGTTCCTACCCAGATCATGCCTTGGGAATCGGACTGGATCTTGTATACAGAAGTAAGTTCTTCCGTATTTATATTTGTATATTTATTCAGGATTTCTCCTTCCGTATTTAATTGCCAGATTCCTTTTAGTCCTCCAACCCAGATGTTGTTTTGCTTATCAATATGAAGACAGAGAAAATCAAAGATTGCATTCTCTCCTGCATTTATTAAATCTAGGGTTTCGGTTATCTGATTATAGCGCAAGAGGTGTTTCTCTCCGAGGATCCACATAAGCTGATCCGAGCTTTCCGCAATACCAAAAATAGGGGAACGGAGGGAATCGGGTATGGGTATTTCCTTTGTGACTATGGTATCCCCTTTGAGAGAGTCAATTTTTCCCAAATATCCTTCTTCGGTACCAATCCAGATTTTTTCCTGATGATCGGAAAATATCCAACTGGCTCTTTTCCACTGGTTCGAAAGGTTTGGATAATGCCAGGCTTCAGTGACCGGATCAAGAACTTTAATGACAGGGAAGTCGTAGGTGGTGCACCAGAGATGACCCAAGCTATCCTGAACGAATGCATTATGTGATTTGCCAAATGGAATCTCAGGCTTGAATAGTTTAAATATCTGTGAGGATTTTATCCATAACCCCACCCCCTGATCAATGATTTTGATCCAAAGGGAATCGGGTTTTTGTCTATCTTCAATAAAATTCAAAAAATAGGGAGGGTATCCTTTATCATCTATCTCAAATTCAACAGTTTGAATGTTGGTTTTTTGGCTGGTCATCTGCAGCAAACCCATTTGGGTGCCCAACCATAATATGTCTTGAATGGTATCTCTGTAAAAGCAATTAGTCCATGAACCCGGATAGGAGGGAATGGTATGAATGGAGTCAACTTTATGATTTTCCATAGACATTACCAATAGTCCCTTACTACCTCCACCCGCATAGATGATATTATCTTCACCATATAAGCTGCGAATGTACTGGCCGTCGGCTCCGGCAATTTGCAGGTTATCCTGGTCATCCAAGTAAAATAATCCATTGGACCTTGTTCCTATTAAAATAGATTGATCCTTACCATTAATAACACTCCATATTTCCAGTTGATCGATTAAAGTATTTTCTTTTTTCTTCAGAATTTCTGTTTTAGGATCGAATGACCACAATTGGTAATTTGCCGTAAACCATAGCCTTCCTTTTTTGTCAAAAGTGAGTGCATTTAAACTATAAAATATTTTATTTTCCTGGTCAAGTTCAAAACGATCTACGCGGAGATCTGGTTGAATTACCGCTAAACTACTTGGCAGGAGAAAAAAACCTCTATTGTTTTTCCAGATGATCTTTGAACACCAATTCTCCCCATCCTTTAATTCATAAATCCTGACGACTTTTTTTTCTTTTTTGTCGAAGCGATAAACACCAAGAGCAGATGAAATCCATATCTGTCCCTGATCATCGGTGGTAGTTCCGAATACGGTCTGATTAGAAAAACCTGCTGCAAATTCAGATGAGAACGG